>QWQJ01000019.1 GCA_003670865.1 Planctomycetota bacterium
ACATCATGGCCAGGCAAATCAGCCAGCGCCGCTTGTGCCGCTTGAGCAAGTTCTGCGTCGTCTCCAACGGCAATTCCCAGCAGTGGAGAGACGCAGGAAGCATTCCCCGCACGACCAAGAAAACCAATTCCGGCTATTTTCACTTGCTTAGGCCCCGCGAGAGCACCCTTTAGCACCATCGGCAAAAGGGCCGGATCGCTCCGCTCGGCAAGTGCCGTCAGAATCAATGCCGCTCGCTCCGGTGTCGCTGTCGATAGGTCGCCGGCTAGTGCCAGCCCCACCCACGGTTGGGGAATCTCGCGGGCCGTGCTCAGAGCGACTTTAAAAAAGTCGTTGTCGGCTGACCTCAACTGCTCAAGGAAGAGGGCTTGACCGCCTTCCTTCTGCGCTAGAATCGCGCCTCGCGTTGCTTCTAAAATTCGTTGCTTTGGCAGGTCGGCCTTACGCACCTCGCTATAAATCGCCACCGCCTCCGGGCCACGGCCTTCTAACAAACTGCGTTCGGCGCATAGAACGCATCCCTCAGCTACGGCCGATCGCACAGCAACCGGAGCGGTTGCCACCATTTTTCGCAGGGCCTGTGCCGCAGCGACAGTGCCAATTCGTCCTAAGGCCACTGCTGCTGCCGAGGCAACTCCTGCATCGGGATCGGCTACACGCGTGGTCAACAGGTCAATTGCGGCAGCATCCCGCCGCACACCGATTGAATTGAGCGTGCCAATCAGCAGATTACCGCTCAGTGAAACGCTCGCCTGACGCAGTGATTCATCTGCCACCTCTCCCGGAATCACTTCTAGCGCAATCCGCGCCCACGATGCCAGTTGTGGATCAGACAGAAGCTTTGCCAATTCGCCAACAGCCGCAGCGGAACCGTAGATCGCTAAACGCTTACAGGCCATCGCTTTTTCTGCTGCCGGTGCATCCGACCGCAGCACAGAGAGCGATGCCGATTCTTTTTCAGCCACAACCGCCGGCGTATCGCCGTTGCCGTATGCCGGAGCCATCAAGAGACAAATGGCTCCAAGCGTTGCCGCGCGGCAAAAGAAGCGGACCAGCAGCCAGTATCGTTCGGAGCTTATCAGGGGAGTCATGGGTCGCATTTCCAACAGAAGGGCTCGGGGAATGTGAAAAAGCTTAAAAGTTAATCGAACTAAATTGATCCATTTGTTACAGGCTGGTCACGGCCGACGCTTTGAATCTGCTAGCGTTCCAAGATTACAAACGCCACGGCTCACGCAGCGCCTCTGATCGCAAACGATTGGCCTGATCGTCATCAATAAACTCATGCCGCTTCAGATCGTACTTAACCTGCCGGCCCAGCGAGAGCGCGATGTTGGCCGCGTGGCAGGCGATGTGAGCGTTGCATGCCGCATCGGCATTGCCCTTGGGCTGAGCGCGGCTTTTCACGCAGTCTAGAAAATCACGGACATGAAACGTGGCCGGATAGCCACCGATTTCGGCCACTTTTCGACCGGCAAGAAGCTCCGGTGAACTCAAGACATATTTGCCACTGTCGCCTGTCTCGATCCAGCCTGATTCGCCTTCAAAACGAACCGGACAAGAACCCAAAGGAATCCAGTCCTTCTCGCGGAAGATCAACTCCACGCCATTCTCGTAACGAGCCACCAACTGCCCGTCTTTCGGCGCGTTGTACTCGATTGGCGGCGGGCAATCCCCCACAGCCCATTGGCACAGATCGACACAGTGCGATCCCCATTCCAGAACACCACCGCCAACGAGACCGCCGCCTTTTTCAAAGTTAAATCCGTCTAACAGTTTGGGATGAAACGGCCGCCATGCCGCCGGGCCCAAATACATGTCCCAGTCGACGGAGTCTTTATTGGGCTCTGGCTCTGGTGGCAGCCAGCCACTCATCATCGCCTGCATACCGGCTGGATGGGCAAATATCTTTTTAATTTTTCCTAGCTTGCCGGTCCGCGCCAGTTCGCAGGCAAAGGCAAAGTGCGGCAGGTTGCGTCGCTGGGTGCCCGCTTGAAAAACGCGGCCCGTGCGACGGATCGTCTCGGCCAGAATTAGACTTTGATCAATATTTTTCGTGCATGGCTTTTCGCAATATATATCCTTACCCGCCTTCGCCGCCTGCATCGCGGCGGTGGCATGCCAGTTGGGGCCAGTCGCAATTAAAACCGCGTCGATATCGTCGCGGTCGAGGAGTTCGCGAAAGTCGCGGTAGGTTTTGCAGTCCTGATTACCATTTTTGTCATCTGCTATTTTCTTAACGGCACTGCGACGGCCCTCCTTGATGTCGCAGACTGCCGCGAACTGCACATCGCGTTGTTCTAAAAAGCATCCCAGATCATAGGTGCCTCGATTTCCAATGCCGATGCCACCGACGACAATCCGCTCACTTGGCGCAACAGCCCCATCCAGCCCAAGGACTGAGCTTGAAATGATCATCGGGGTAAAAATGCCCGCACCTGCTGCCGCCGCTGAGGCTGTCCCTAGGGCCGACGCAGCGGCTTTAAGAAACTGCCGCCTGCCCGCCAGTCGGCTTTTGCCGAGGGACGATTTGTGGATCGCTTGTGAAGTCGCTTTATTCATAAATATCCGCTGCTTTTGTCGGCCCTCAATCTTCCCGTGGAAATCGCCCATACCGCCGCAATCCAGAGTGTGGCCGATCATAGTCGCAATTACAACTCTGTAAAAAAATAAGCGCCAGCGTTAACTTGTAAATCTGCATTTTGGAGTAACACGGTTACACTTTCGGGCGATCGCCACAGGCTTTTTAAAAAAACTCCGAGCGTCGCGACTGCCAGCCGAGAGCACACCACGCCAAAACGCTGCCGAGAAGAAACTCCCCGCTTGTTATTGTCGCATCCGCTATAGTTTGGTCATTGTAAAGGAGTGGGTCTTGCGCTATTTATTTTTACTTGCCGCTACGGGATTGCTCTGCTTCGCTAGGGGCCTTAGTTCTGCCAGTGAACCAGCAGACTCAACTCAAGTGAATCCATCGCTGCCAGCCATCAGCAGCCTGCCCGACAGCTTTGCCGGCTTTGTTCGCGACATTTCACCTTTGATCACGGCCAAGCGGTCGATGACGCCCAAACAGTACCGGCAGATCGAACCGTCGCTCTATTACTTGTCACGGCTCCACGCGGAGACTCTCGCCGTACTGCCGCCCCCGCGACAACTTGCCACGCTTGTCAAATTGGCAGAGTTCATCGACCGCAAACGTGAGGCCACCGGCCAGAAGGTCGTCATCGGACCGAACCAAAAACTCATTGGTCTCCTCGACCCGGCCCGCGGGCTCGACCGCAAGGAGATTACAACGATTGCTGCAAGCTACGGTGCTCAATCTGATGTCTTCAAGCAGGAAAAAAATGGTGAGACCATTCGACAGATCGCCGGTGCTTTTCTTTCGGCCGTAAGCGATGCTGCTGCAAGCATCACGCCAACCACCATCGTCGTGCTCGGACACGGATCGCCGGAAGAGATTCAAAGCTATGCGATTCCCTTTGGCACACTTGCCGATTCACTCATTGCCGGCAGATTGCGCACCAGCCAACCAGCCGACCGTAACCCGGCGACGGTCAACTTAAGCCACATAATCCTGATCTGTGACGACTGCTTTAGCACCGACTTCCAGATCAATCTGGCCGCTTCGATTGAAAAAAAATGTGCGGCTCACAATCTGCCCCTGGATTCATTGCCGTTTTTCATTGCGGGCACCAACCGGGATCGTGTCGGCCATGCTGATGTCGGCGAGAAGTTTGTGCCTCACTTCTGGCGGGAGGTGATTCAGCTTTTTTATATCCGGCTACCACGACCCAAGCAGGTGACGCTTCGTGACTTTTTCGAAAAGGTCGACAACACCATGTATGGCTACGGCCGAACGCCAATCGTGGAGGGTGGGGCAGTCATTGGCTACCACGTTAACGACCCAGAAATGTTTCAAGATCCCGTATTTTTCATTCCGCTCGACCTTGATGACCTCGCAACACTCCGCGCAATCCTCGGCCTTGATGCGGCCGCTCCACTGCCCCGAGCCTTCGACATTGGTTGATTCCCTTATAGCAATGGTATTTTCTACAATTCGAGGATCAAAACATGGACGGTCACATCCGCTTGAGTCCCCAGTAAAGACACGCAATGACAGTGTCAACTCCATCAAAGCTCTGCCCGCTCGTGCTAAGGATTTTCCGAACTATGAAACCTTTTTGGTCTTGTCTTGCTACGGGCCTCCTGCTGACTTTTTTCTCCGCAGTCACTCATGCTGAGTATTCAGATTGGAAGCATTCTGGAGTGATCACGATTCTCACAACTCCTGACGGAGCCGATCTACCGGCAGGCGTTGTTGTCGAGGAGTTTCCGCTGCTGGTGTCATTGCATAAAGACTGGTTTGACTTTCAGCAAGCCGCCGGCGACGGCGCCGACATTCGCTTTTCCAGCAGTGCAGGTATTGCCCTCTCCTATCAAATCGAAGAATGGAGTCCCGCCCTCGGCACCGCGACTCTTTGGGTTCGCATTCCCCGCATCGAAGGCAATGCGAGGCAGACGATTCGCATGCACTGGGGCCAACCAAAGGCGGCCAGCGAGTCAAACGGAAAAGCTGTTTTTAATGGAACCAACGGCTATCTCAGCGTCTGGCACATGAGCGATCCCGTGACTGATGAAGTTGGCACGATCGACTCCAAGGACGAGGGCACGACTGCCACTCGGGGAATGATTGGGCCGGCTCGGCATCTAGAAAAAAAGCAGGGCATCTCCGGCGGAGAGGCGATTACCGCCTATCCGTCGGGCACAGGACCGATGACAACAGAAGCCTGGTTTCGCGCCCAAACACCTAATTCCACGGTGCTGGCTTGGGGCAAGGAAAAACGGCCTAGCAAGGTGATGATGAACTTTCTCAGCCCCCCGCGAGTTGCCATTCAATGTTACTTTGCCGATGTTGAAGCCCAGAGCCTACTGACGCTCAACACGTGGTACCACGTTGTCCACACCTATCGGGAAAAAGACTCTCGCGTCTACGTCAACGGCCAACTCGAGGGGGCTACAACGCCCGTTCTCGACATCCCCACAATATCGAGCCTGTGGATTGGCGGATGGTACAACAATTACAACTTCGTAGGCGACATTGACGAGGTACGCCTTTCAAATTTGGTTCGCTCTGCGGAGTGGGTGCGGCTGCAATACGAGAATCAAAAACCACTGCAAACGCTGGTTGGTCCCATCGTCCAGCCAGGAAATGCTTTTACCGTCTCAGCCAACCAACTCACCGTGCCCGAAGGTGGTCGCATAAAGATCAACGCGGAGGCCGGCGGAGCAGAGAAGATCTACTGGACGCTTTCGAGCGAAGGCGTCACGACGCTGCTAGCGAGCGATCGCTTCACACTTGACTTCAATGCAGGCCGAGTGACAAAGGACAAGACGGCAACGCTAGAACTGAAGGCTGTCAAAGCCGATCAGGTGCAGACGAAGCTCATTCCCATTACGATCACAGAGTCGATTCCAGAGCCTATTTTTACGCTCACATACCCCACGGCATGGGATGGTCGCACAGCGATTTCAGTGGTGCCAGAGGTCTCCAATCGTCCTGCCATGCAGGCCAAAGGGGCAGGGGATTTGACAATCAAATGGGCCGTAGCGGGCATCGCGACGATTCGCACACAAAAAGGGGATCAACTTCTGCTCTCACACGCATTCAAAAGCGGTCCCCTAACGGTGACGGCCACAGCGAGCAATGGCGGCAAACCGACAGTTCAGACCGCCACGATTACGGTCACCGAGCCCAACCGTGATATACAAGTCGCACGGATTGCTTCGCCCAACGAAAAGCCAGTCGACAACCAGTTCTATGCTCGCGAGGCAAACAATCTGGGTACGCTTTTTTATAACGGCCAACTCGAGGAGGCAGCAGAGAGCGTTTTTCTCAGGGTCACTCAAGATGAAAAACCTTTTGCGATTGAGCGTCAGAAACCGACGGCCGACAAGTCATATGCGTTTAGCATCCAACTCAAGCCGGGGCTGACGCAGTATAAAGTCGAGTTTGGCACGCAAGCAGGGAACGCTGAAACTGTGACTCACACCGTGAGCAACATCGTCTGCGGAGATGCCTACATCATCCAAGGACAATCCAATGCGTTAGCAACCGACACAGGCGAGAAGTCCCCGCCGGAAACAAACGTGTGGATTCGCAGCTATGGCCGCCCCGAGGGCGATCCATTAAATCCGCCGACAAATCTTTGGTGCAATCCTGTTTGGAAAGCGCAGAATGGGGAAAAGGCCGAACTCGGCTGGTGGGGCATGGAACTTGC
>QWQJ01000085.1 GCA_003670865.1 Planctomycetota bacterium
ATCAGAATCACGTCTTCAGGCGAAGCGAAGCGTACGAGGCGATCATCGAGGGCCGGCAAGTCACGACCTCGCAGCATTCTAGAAGTATTGAATTCCGAAGGGGCCAATACCATGAAGTCGACCTTGAGGCCGGAGGCAGGATGGATCACGTTAAACTGGCTCTTCAGCCGGACCGCAGAGCTGGCAGCTTGTCGACTGAGATAGAAATCAGATTCCGGAAATAATCTACAGAAGCTATCAATCTGTTCGGCGGGTAGATCAAGAACGATGTCGATAGCGTTTGTAAATCGAGGTTCGCAGAAGGCAATGGTCGCGGTCGAGCCAGTCACTCAATACCGCAAATTCAATTGCTCGCAGACCCGCACGACAAATCGTAAAAGGTCTTCAGGTTCCATGCGACATTCTCTGAGCTACGACTTGTCGTTGTTCGTCGGCAGATAGATCGGGCAGTTCCATTGCAACGATTCTTTGCACCATACGATACGCCGACCGCCACATCCCCCAAGCAATCTTCAGCCGCTCGGCCACCGATTTCGCAGCGAGCACACGGGCCATGTCAGGTTGGATTACGTCCGCGTTCAAATAGGAGTCGGAATCTGATTCGATCATCATTGCCCTGTCACGAGTTTTCCGGCACACGCGCAGAGTGCCGGGGATGGCAACACACTCTGCACAGTATGCCCTGTTACTTGGGATCGATAAATCCTGGCGGCAGTGAGGGCTTCAATCGCGTCATCCGGGTATATAGTGGAGAGTGGCTCCCACCGGTTTTTTATTCCCACCATCTGCACCCACCGCCTCCGGCCTCACGGATTTCCTGCCCTTGCGCACTATTTTCAGGATTGTGCATCCGCTGCTGGATCGATTCGTGCCCCGCGAAGGACTGCGACGCGACCTTTGGGTCTCGACCGCTGACGCTGCTGCCTACAGCGTGATGGTCGGTTGTGGGGAAACCTATATCGCTGCCTTTGCACTGGCTTTGGGACTGGGGCCCGTGGCGGCCGGGATGCTTGTGAGCGTGCCGATCCTTGTCGGGGCGTTTGTGCAGTTAGTCACGCCGCTGGGGGTCAAGTGGGTGGGCAGCAATCGCGAGTGGGTCATCGCTTGCACCATTGTGCAGTCGCTCAGTTTTATACCGCTCGTTTTCTGGGCGCTGCGAGGACATGCCCATCTGACAGAATTGCTTGTGGCGGCAAGTGTGTATTGGTCGGCGGGAATGGCCGGTACCCCAGCCTGGAATACATGGATGGGGATGCTTGTGCCCCAGCGCATGCGGATGCCCTATTTCACGCAGCGCAGTCGACTCAGCCAGTGTGGTGTCTTTGTAGGCTTTGTCGTGGGGGGCGTTATTTTGCAGGTGGGTGAGTCGCGTGGGTCAACTCTACTGGCGTTTGCCGTGCTCTTTACGGCGGCTGGTATCTGTCGACTGTTGTCAACCATTTTTCTGGCGGCCTGCAGCGAGCCCGACGAACTGCCGATCGGGAAGCCGCGGCATCCTGGCGTAGTGGCAGCCGTTGCAGCGGCGGAACTGGCGGCTAGACCCACGCAAACCACGCTCTTTTTTAATCTCAAACACGCCCTGACTACGATGGCCGTTTCGCCTTCCGGAGCGCTGGTCGCTTACCTCTGCAGCCTGTCGTTTTCAGCGCAATTTGCCGGCCCGTATTTCACTCCCTACATGCTGCGGGAAAATGACTTTTCATACAGCGCCTTTATGCTGGTGGCGTCGTCCAGTTTTCTCGCCAAGGCCCTCGTGCTGCCAAGTGTCGGCCGACTCGGAGCCAGAATCGGTTCGCTGCGGCTTTTGTGGATCGGAGGTCTCGCCGCCATTCCCCTGCCTTTGCTCTGGCTGCCCTCGATGCATATCGGCTACTTGGCTGGCGTGCAGGTCGCGGCGGGAGTCTGCTGGGCGACCTACGAACTGGCCGTGGCCCTGCTTTTTTTTGAAGCGGTGCCGCACCGCGAACGCACGGGCGTTGTTACGGTTTACAACCTTGGGATTGCCATCGCAACGCTTTGCGGTGCCGGGGCCGGTGGAATTGTGCTGCAAATGCTCGGCGAAGACACAAGCGCCTACTGTGCTGTCTTTGCGATTTCCAGTCTCCTGCGAGTGGCAACGATTCCGTTGCTGCTGCGGGTTCGAGTGATCTAGAAAAAAACTGCCGCATCAGCCGGTCGGAAATTTCAACTCATGCGATAGGCTATTGAGGAAGGTTCTGGCTCGACCGTAATCGCCAGCAGCGTAGTCTTTGACGCGTGCCTTCAGCGCGTCAATAAAATTTGAAACCGTTGTCTGCATCTCTTTGTAATCGGCATATTGAAGGCTGCCCCCGGAAGCCGATCGCTCGGCAAAGAGGCTATCGAGTTTGTTACGGTAGGGATCATAAATCGAATCCTGCAAGAGCATTGGATACTCGATGTGGCCTGTGACGGGATCGAGTTGCGTAGAGCCGAGCCGGGGCGGAGCGGCCATTTTTGCCATGTGAATCGCCTGCTCGTGAGTGACAGGCGGCCCATCTTCGGCGGCCTTCGCATCTTTGTTGGTTTTACGCATGGCAAAATAGGTTTCCGTCCAGCGCATACGGTTTTCTATTTCCATCGTCTTGGCCTGTTCAAAATTTTTGGCCGCTTGCGAGTTTTGTAGGTTGGCATAGCCCTCGGCCCGTACGACCGACGCCATGCCATAATCAGCCGCTTGCTGCGCGGTTGAGGCATAGCCGCCACCGCCGCCTCGGCCCCATCCGCCGCCGCCGTATTGAGCGGGCACCGCAGCGGTCCAGAGCAAGCTGACTGTCCCAGAAGCCATTCCGGCGATCACGGCCAGCCTGCAGGCACCTCTCAAAGCCATAGTCACTCTCTCCTTCAACCTAATGTTCGCGAGGATAGAAACACAAACGCCCGACGGAGTATACTCCGAACCCATTTCCAGAGCGACTCGATTTTCTGGGCGTTGCGAAAGCTGGCCCGTTCACAAATTGTGTGGAGCATAACGCGATGAGGTATCAGCCTACTTTTTTGAGTGTACCGGTCACTGTGCCAATGCTGCTCGCGGCCGCCATCGTGGCAATCGTCGCCTTGGGTTGCGCTGAGACCAAGGGTCCCCCAGATAAACTAGGGCAACTGCAAAAAACGCTGGCGAGCTCTAAAGACGACAAAATCCGCGTGCTCACGATCGACCAGATTGCCACGTTCGGGCAAAAGGCGAGGCCGGCACTCGACGATCTCGTGAAGGCCGCAACAGCCAGTGGCGATCCCCGCCCGCGTTGGCATGCCGCAAGGGCCATTGGATTGATCGGAGAGGATGCGATCAGTGCCCTGCCGGTGATCGTGGAAATGCTCAACGACCCCGACCCGATTGTGGCCACTCAGGCAGCGGCTGCCATCGGTCTGATTCGCACCGATGACGATCGAGCTGTTGAGGCGATCTCTAAAGACGACGCAGAGATGTACCAATCAGCCGCAACGGCCCTCGTTGGAAAAATGATCCACCCAGATGGTCGCGTGCGGCGGGCTTCGCTGAGGGCCTTAAAAAGTCTGAAGGTGGAGCCAGCCGTGCTTGTGCCGATGGTCAATCAACAATTGGCAAACGCTGATCCGCAGATGCTGATGCCGGCGCTCAACACGCTAGCCGACATGGGCGCCGCAGCGGTCCCCTTCCTGATGGAGTCGCTCAAGAATCCCAAGGCCCGTTACTGGGCCACTGTTGCACTGACTGAAATTGGTCCGGCGGCAGCGCCGGCAATTGCATTGCTGACCAAGGCCGTGGCCGGTGAAGAAGCTGGTGAAGCCGGTAGCGAGGAGCGGATGCAGGCCATTTTAGCGTTGGCAGCGATCGGCAAACCAGCCGCCGGTCCGGCAGATCCTGCCGCCACTGCCGAACTGGTCAAAGCGATGGAGTCGAGCGATGAATCGCTGCGGTGTGCTGCTGCATTTGCACTGGGAAGAATGCGGGCTAAAACTGCCGACAAAGCACTCGAAAAAGCCACGGGCGACAGCGATTTATTTTTGGCGTCGATTGCCGCGTGGGCCAGGGCCTGCATCGATCCAACCAATAAATCGCTCGTGGAAAAAGCGGTGGCTGCCCTGCAAGCAAATTTGAAAAGCGAGAAGCCGAATGTGCGCAGCGGATCGATCTCGGCTCTCTCCGATTTGACCGATGAACTTGGCCCAGCGGGCGAGGCCTTGCTGGCCGATCAATTTGTTGGGCTCTTGAGCGATCTGGATCCTGGTGTGCAGTCTAGCGCCGGGGCGGCACTGGTGAGGCTCGGGGCGGGGTCTGTGGCGGCTTTGCAAAAGAGTCTTGCCGATCCTCAAGTGCGAATGCATGCGATGGAAGTGCTGGCCGCGATTGGGCCACTGGCAAAGCCGGCGATGGCGGCAATGATCCAATCGCTTTCCGACAGCGATCCGGCGTTTCAGGGAGACGCGATGATGGCGATTGCCGCGATGGGTGCGAATGCAGATGCGGCTGTGCCGGAGCTAGAAAAAATCATCGCTGTAGAGGGGGGAGAGCCAGGTCTCCTCTATTCTGCTGCCTACGCATTGGGTCGGATTGGCCCGGCGTCCAAGCCGGCTGCGGCGAGGCTTTTGCAACTGACACAATCAAAAGATGAAATGCTGGCGACAGTGGCAGTCTGGGCCGCTTTAAAAATAGAGCCACAAGATCAATCGCTGATTGCCACCGCGGTGCCGCTGCTACGCAGAGCTCTGCGGGGTGATCAGGAACTTGTGCGTCTGGAAGCGGCCGTAGCACTGGGAGATATTGGGCCTGCGGCAGGCACAGCCATTCCTCTTTTGGAACTGGTTTCTGAAGACGACTCCGTGAAAGCCGTTCGCTCGGCTGCTGCTGAGTCCCTGAAAAAAATTCGCGTTCAGTAGGGTCATTGACGGGGTGAGTTAGAGCGATCGCGCAAGCTTTAACGGCTGCGGCTTGTTTTTCTTGAGTGTCCTCCCTCCAGCGGCCGATTTGTTGGAACAGGGCGGGACTCTTCTTGCGCGAGTTGTGGCGTTTTTAACGGAGGACTGACGGGATGGCACAAATTGGTTTTTTCCACAAACTCTGGCTAACGCGATTTTCCAAGCCGGCCGGCGATCGGGTTCTCTATCGCCATGTCCTTAAGAACACTCCGAGGCGAATCATTGAAATGGGGATTGGCACGCTGGGCCGCGCTGAACGGCTGCTGGGTCTGGTGAACTCCTTACAGGCCGATGGCGGCCTGCATTACGTGGGATTGGATCGCTTTGAAGCTCGGCTGCCCTCCGATGTGCCCGGTGTTTCACTGAAGCAGGCCCATCAGCGGCTGCATTCTTTGGCGAGGGTGCAACTTGTGCCCGGCAATATTGATTCTTCGCTGTCGCGGCTGTGCAATCATCTGGGCGTTTTTGATTTGGTGCTGATTTCTGCCGACAACGATGAACGCCATCTGGAGCGAAGCTGGTTTTTTATTCAGCGCATCATCAATGCGCAGTCCACAATCCTCTTTGAGACCCGAGCAACGGGCACGTCCTGTCGGGAGTGGAAGGTGGTCGACAAGGCCCAGATCGATCGTCTGGCTTCGCAGACACTGCTGAAGCGTGCCGGCTGACGGCCAGCCAAACGCTCTGGGCTCCAAAGCCGAGTGCGCTGGAAAAGCGGGGGCTTCGGGACTACAGTGGATCAAGTTGGATTCGCCTCAAACTCGAACGGATCCCTGTCCCTCGTTTCTCTTTCTCAGGATCCCGGTTCTTTTTCTTACCGCAAGGCTCTGCCGTCACCATGACCACCCCGCCCCGCACGCTGCTTGAAAAAATTTGGGATGAGCACTTGGTTGCTGCACCTCAAGGGGAGCAACCGATGCTCTACATCGATTGCCATCTGGTGCATGAAGTGACAAGTCCGCAAGCCTTTGAAGGACTCAGGCTTGCGCAGCGACGGATCCGTCGCCCCGAAGCGACGTTTGCCACGCCCGATCACAATGTGCCGACAACCGATCGGCGGCTTCCGATCACGGATCTGATCTCCAAGCAGCAGATCGACACGCTGCGGAGCAACTGCCAAGAGTTTGGCGTAAGGCTCTTTGACCTTGGCGATGCCGATCAGGGAATCGTTCACATCATTGGTCCGGAACTCGGAATCACGCAGCCCGGCATGACAATTGTCTGCGGCGATAGCCACACCGCCACGCACGGAGCCCTAGGAGCTTTGGCCTTTGGTATCGGTACCAGCGAAGTGGAGCATGTGCTGGCCACACAGACCTTGCGGCAATCAAAGCCCCGTTCGTTTGAAGTGCGAGTCGATGGGGCCTTGCATCCAGGCATCACCGCCAAAGACCTCGTGCTCTTTCTCATCGGCAAGCTTTCAACCGAGGGTGGAACGGGCTATGTGATCGAATACACTGGCCCTTGCATCCGGAAACTCACGATGGAAGAGCGGATGACCGTCTGCAATATGTCGATTGAGGCGGGTGCCCGCGCTGGCATGATTGCGCCCGATGACGTCACATTTGACTACCTTCGGGGGCGTGACTTTGCCCCGCCCGATTTTGCGGCGGCGGTGGCTCGCTGGAAAACGCTGCCTTCAGATCCGGACGCGATCTATGACCGCTTGGAAATCTACAATGGTGGCGATGTGGTGCCGCAGGTGACGTGGGGCACCAATCCCGCACAGGTCGTGGGCATCGATTCAGTCGTGCCAAACCCGGTAGATTTTGCCGATCCGAGTGACCGTGAATCGGGCGTGCGGGCGCTTGACTACATGGGACTTTCCAGTGGCCGACCGATCGTTGAAATTCCACTCGACCGGGTTTTTATTGGCTCCTGCACCAACAGCAGGATTGAAGACTTGCGGGCCGCAGCCCGAGTGGTGCGAGGCTATCGCGTTGTTTCCAGCGTTCACGCAATGGTGGTGCCCGGCAGCGGCCGCGTGAAGCGGCAGGCAGAGCAGGAGGGCCTCGACCGGCTCTTCACCGACGCTGGCTTTGAATGGCGGGAAGCTGGCTGCAGCATGTGTTTGGGAATGAATCCCGATACGCTGGCCCCGGGTGAACGCTGCGCTTCGACGAGCAACCGCAACTTTGAGGGCCGCCAGGGCAAGGGAGGCCGCACGCACTTGGTTTCCCCGGCCATGGCCGCCGCTGCCGCTGTCAGTGGGCACTTTGTCGACATCCGTCAGTGGCAGTATCGTTAGAGACTGGATCCATTTATGCAACCCTTCACAACACACACTGGCATTGTCGCGCCCCTCGATCGAGCCAATGTCGATACCGATCAGATCATTCCCAAACAGTTTCTCAAACGCATCGAGCGGACGGGCTTTGGCCAGTTTTTGTTTTTTGACTGGCGTTCGCTGCCGGACGGTACGCCAAACCCCGATTTCGAACTCAACCGTCCCGAGTATGCCGGAGCCAGCATTCTGCTGGCCCGCCGTAACTTCGGCTGTGGTTCCAGTCGCGAGCATGCTCCGTGGGCCCTAGCCGATTACGGATTTCGCGTTGTGATCGCGCCGACATTTGCCGATATTTTCTTCTCCAATTGTTTTCAAAACGGGATGCTACCGATCCGTCTTGATGAGCAGGATGTCGAGACGCTTTTTCAACGCGCTAGCAGCGGGCCGTACCGACTGCATGTCGACCTCATGGCAGGCACCCTATCCGATGACGCCGATTTTTCCAGAGAGTTTCAGATCGATCCCTTTCGTCGTACCTGCCTGTTGAATGGCCTCGATGCCATTGCCCTTTCGTTGCAGCAATCCGACAAGATTGCTGCGTGGGAAGCCTCCCACGGAGTACTGCCTGTGTCTGATGTTTTGGGCAACACACGTTAGGGAATGCGGATGAAAATTACTGTTTTGGCAGTCACAGCCACGTATCTGGCGATCGTTACGGGCGGGCTCTTTTCCGAGTTGCGAGCGGAGTCAAGTGAGAGGGCGACTCTCTCGGTGCTAGCCGACAACCTACCAGGGGCCAGCGATCTCGCGGCCCCGGCCACAGGCCAGACTCTGTATGTCATCGACGCTGAGCAACAGGCTGTTGTGGCGATGGACCCCTTCGATCCGCATAAACGCTGGACGGCGATTGCATCTGCCGAAAGAAAAGAGCCAGATGGTGGTCCGGACGAGGCATTCGTGGCCGGTAAAAATAGGCCTACTCTGATTGCCGTGGCCTGCATTGATTCCAGCACGCTGGTGGCTGTCTGTCAGGCGGGGACTCTTTTGTCACTCCAGAGCTATCGGCTCAATCCACCGGGAGTGACTGCCGATCTGTCGGCGCCGCTGCAAAGTGTCTCGCTGGGCACGGCAGACGGATCGGCCGCAGCCGTTGGAATGGCTGTCAGCCACTCGCGAAACTGGCTGGTCGTCACAGGCTTGCCGGCCCCGCTGGCGGCTGTGATCCGCGTGCCGATTGCGGGAGTGCGAATGGGGGCAACAACAACCCGCAACGTGCCAGCCTTAGAAACGCTGCGACCCACAGCCGTGGCCGTCAGCCCATTCGACGAATTGGTGCTTTTCGCGACGCGACCTAAAGAGCCATCCGATCGGACGATTTTTGTCTCTTACTACTCGCCTTTAAGCCCGCAACAGTTGCTCTCGATTGATACTCGACTCAAAACCATCCACGACGCAGCCTTTTGCCGGGCTGACGGCACGCTCTGGGTGGTGGCTGGAGAGCCGGGGTCAAAGACATCTCCCGAAGGCCTGTGGCGTTTGGATGCGACAATTGAAAATTCGCGGCAGGCTATCCAAGCCACATGCATTGCCAAGCTGGTAGCTCCCCGATCGCTTGTCTGTTTGTCGGAGAGGGCGATTATCGTCACGCACGGCGATGCGAGGCGAACCATTGTTCGCGTCGATCCATCGAAGCCCTAATGCCCCCCGTACCACTTGCTGGTACCCGCTAAAAAAGGTCTTGTCATGACAGCGGCACGGCGTGAAAAAATTGAAGAGATGTTGCGGGACGATCCCGACGATATTTTCTTACGTTACAGTTTGGCTTTGGAGATGGAGGCTGCAGGCGAGTGGCAGGCGAGCCTCGACATTCTGGAATCACTCGCTCGCGGTACGCCGGCCTACGTGCCAGCCTTTCAGATGGCGGCGCAGCATCTGATCAAGCAGGAACGCTTGACCGAAGCCCGGGCTGCATTGCGTGAAGGAATCGACGCGGCACGGCAGCAGGATAAGAGCCATGCGGCCGGTGAGATGGCCGAACTCCTGATGAGCCTGGGGGAGGCAGGGGAAGGCTAGAAGATTTTTTTGTCGGTGGGCGGTTCGGCCGATTCTGCGCCGCGGGTGATCGTAAATCCCAACTCTTGGATCATTTTGTAATCCGCCTCGGGGAGTTGGCCCTGAGTGGTCAAGTAGTCGCCCACAAAGATGGAGTTGGCAGCGTAGAGGCCCAGTGCCTGTAGGCTTCCCAGATGAATCTCACGCCCTCCAGCAATGCGAATCTCGGCGGTTGGATTGACCAGTCGCATCATGGCCAGAGCCCGCAGGCAGTCGCGGGGATTGAGCCGGTTGGTCGTTTCCAGCGGCGTGCCGTCGATTGCATTTAAAAAATTGAGCGGGATCGATTCGACATTCAGTCTGCGGAGTTCCATCGCCATATCGATCAAGTCGTCGTGCGTCTCTCCCATACCAATGATGCCGCCGCTGCAAAGTTCGAGGCCTGCGGTGCGGCAAGCCTGGAGCGTTGTGAGGCGATCGGCATAGGTGTGGGTTGTGCATATCTCCGGATAGAAGCGGGCGCTTGTGTTGAGATTGTGATTCACCTTGTCGACGCCCGCTGTGGCGAGTCGTTGGGCTTGCTCGGGCGTGAGCAATCCCAAGCAGGCGCAGATATTCAGATCATAAAGCTGTTTGATCTCGGGCACGATGCGGCAGACGGCATCCATCTCCCGCTCCGTTGGGCCCCGCGCCGAGATGACGATGCAGAATGTCTTTGACTGTCGCTCGACGGCCAGCTTTGCAGCGGCAAGGAGTTTCGGCGCAGAGAGGAGGTTGTAGCGGGGAATCTCGGCGTCCGACACTTTTGACTGGGAGCAGTAGCCGCAGTCTTCCGGGCACAGCCCACTTTTGGCATTCATCAAAAAGAAGAGCTGAACGGTCGAACCAAAAGCATGGTGCCGCACCCGCCACGCAGCAGCCAAGAGATCGAGCAGTTCCATGTCGGACGACTCGAGCACAGCCTTGGCTTCCTGCCGTGAAATCGCTTCACCAGAGAGTGCGCGAGTCGCCATGGCGTGCCAGCGGGTCGAGCCAGATGCTTGAGAGGCACTGTTTGGAGTGCCAGAATAAAACTCTGCGAGGGACATGCGGCGTTTCTAAAAAGGGTGAACTGGGCAAGCGACTGGGAAGGAGAGGGTGTTTCCGTAGCACAGAATCTATTCGATGGAGGCCTCTTGTGACAAAGCATGTCGACAAAACATCGAAACATCCAAAGCTTCGCAGCCCGTACAACCGATAGATCGTGGAGCAGGATGTGGATTACCGTACAGCCACTAGCACAAGGTTAGAAACAGATGCCTTTTTCACGACAACTAGAAGCCTGCCTGATTGCAGTGCTCGCCGCGGGCGCGTGCTTTTCAGCACTCAGTGCATTTGGAGAGCAGTCTTATTCGGTTGTGGCTCAGTCGAACACAGCATCGGCTGCTACCGGCCGTCGCCCGCTGGCAGAGCGCATTGTCGCTGCTAATCAGCCAGCCCTCGAGCGATCCAAGCCGACAGCGCAGGCAGTCGGAGGTTCGATGAACGCCGAAAAAGCGAAGCTACCAACGGGTGGTGAGATCTCTGAAGTCGCCATCGCTAGGCCGTCACGGACTCAGTCGCAGCCACCAGCCAGAGTGACGCTTCCAGACGAAATGCTACAGCCAATAGCCGGTCCGCAATCAGTTGCGTCGGCGTGGCCCACTGGAGCCGTGCGGGACGCGTTGCTCGAGCGAGTCAAAAGTGCCTTAGCTGGATTTTCTTCTTCGAGCGAGACTCCAACTGATTCAGAAAATCTGATTGAGAGCGAGACAGACCAGATCACAGAAACACTACTGGAAGACGAGCCAGACGTGGCTTATGGAGAGGACGTAGCTCATGGAGAGGACGTGATTGGCGATCTTGCCGTGGCTGAGGCACAGGAAGTAGCCGAACTGCCCATGCGGGAGCCTGCGTCGTTACTCAAACGTATCGATCATCATTTAGTGCAACCGCTGGCAGAAGTTCCAGCATGGCTGGAGTTTGATGTGCGGGAGTCACGATCGCTTCTCAAAGAAGGGGAGCAGGTCGTGATGCGAATTGCCGTCCGCAATGTCGGCGGCCTACCGGCTGAGGGAGTGACGGCCACCATTTTCTTTTCCGAAGGCGTTGAACCGGTGCAGGCAACGGGTTGTGCAGCGGAAGTTTCCTTGGGCGAAGTACGTTTTCAATCGATCGACTCTCTTTTGCCAGGTGCATCCGTCAACCTCCTCGTGACAGCCGTTGGCACGCAGGCTGGCAAAGTTGTGTACCGCGGTGAACTGCAGTGCAGCCAATTGCCCGGTAATTTAGCTCGCGAGGGAGCCATCACAGTCAGCCCTCGCCAACGGCAATAAGAGCTCATGGGCAGCTTGAGCCGATACAGCTCGATGATTAGCCCGACGCTAATTCAAGGGGAAACGGGCTGAGCAGTTCCAGTCCCGTTTCCGTGACAAGGTAATCGTTTTCAATTCGCATGCCACACGACAAACTCGGATCGTAGAGCGCAGGCTCAACGGCGATCACATCGCCGATTTCAAGCGTGTCGTTCCAATTGGGATTGAGGTGGGGCCCCTCGTGCACGAAGAGGCCGATGCCGTGGCCTAAGTGGCTGGACCAACTCCCGACTGGCGATGTGGCGAGCCACTGCCGCACCTGTTCGTAAATATCCCGGCAGGCCATCGATGGTTTTGCGATCCGCTCTACCAGCGAGAGTGCTTTGCAGACATGTTCCCACGCGGCCAACTGTGCGTCTGTGGGCCGGGCATCGACGGCGATTGTGCGGGCTGTGTCGGCAAAGTAACCACGGTACGCTGGGCCCAAGTCGAGAATGTAGAGATCGCCTTTTTGGCATCCGCGCTGCCGTGGCGGTCCTCCCCGCAGGCCGCATGCATAGTCGTTGCCCGTGCCGGTGAGCATTTCGCCACACGATGCTATGGCCGCCGTCTGCAGGCTAGAAAAAACATCGAGTTCGTTGACGCCTGGACGAATCATTTCTCGCGCGACGCGATACATCTCTCCACTGGCCGCTAATGCCCGACGAATCAGCGCTAGTTCGTCGGGATCTTTTCGCCGCCGCATCGACAACATATCCAGATCGATGTCGACGAGCTCGGCTCCAGCCAAGAGACGCGAGACGTGGGGCGGGCAGGAAGAATACTCAACACCCACGCGGCAGAGGCTACGCTGCGAATCGAGCCACTTGCCTAAGACTGCCGACGACGCCTCGCGTTGGTCGGTGCGCAGCGTCGATCGCCACTTGGCTTCGTAGGTGCGGACCTCGTCAGCCGCTGCTTGCTCCACCGTCCGATCCGGGCAGATCAAGAGCATCTCGCCGGTCGCGAGTAGGGCAGCCACGGGTGCAAAGCGAAAATCCCAGCGATGGCCTGTCAGGTACTGCACGTGCTCGGGGGCTACAACAACGACTGCATCGAGCGACTGCTCGGCCATCCGGCCACGAAGTCGGCTTTGTCGCACTCGGCACGATGCTACGTCGAGAAGGGGTGTTCCATTCATAAACAAGGTATCAATCAAAGAGCAAAGAGTAAAAAAAGAACAACCAATGTTTAGCCAAGCTGGGTGATCAGGCTCGCATCAAAGGGAGGGAATTGTGGATCAATCCGTTCCAGAGTCTGTCGCACCAGTCGGGCAACAATCAAATTGCGATACCACTTCCGATCAGAGGGCACGATAAACCACGGAGCATGTTTGGTGTTGCACTGTGAAAGAGCATCGTCGTAGGCCGCTTGAAAATCATCCCATCGAAGACGGTCTTCAAGATCGCTGGGGCCTAGCTTCCACTGCTTTTTAGGATCGCGCAGCCGATCTTCTAACCGCTGCCGCTGCTCGGCAGAACTGATATGTAGAAAACACTTTACAAAGGTGATGCCGCTATTGTGCAAAAGAGCTTCAAAAGCATTGATCTGGGCAAACCGCTCCTGCCAGACCTCTTGGGCAACCAGTTTGCGGACGCGGACGACAACGACATCTTCGTAGTGGGAGCGATTGAAGATACCGATCCGGCCGTGGGGCGGAATACCAGCATGAATCCGCCAAAGAAAGTCGTGTGAAAGTTCCAAACTACTGGGTGCCTTAAAGCTTGTGATGCTCAGGCACTGGGGGCTGACGCCGCTGGCCAGCATGCGAATCGTGCCGTCTTTGCCGGAGGTGTCGATGCCCTGCAGAACAACAACGACCGCCCGCTTGGCTTCGGCAAAAAGTTTGTAAGCGAGTTCATCGAGTTTTTCGCAGTGACTCCGAGTCTCCTCTTCACCATCTACGCGATTGATGCCGTCATCGAATCGGGCATCAAAATCAGCCAAGCGAATATCTCGGCCAGGGGAAATCGAGAGTGGTTGATGCATCAAAACGGGCCTCTTCGGGTGAGGCCACAGTGTAGAGGGGCGTTCGGCGTTCAGACAGGGGCCGCTGGGCGAAAAAACGGCGGAGTTACAATCATCAAGATGCCGTTCTAGCCGTTTTCCTGAGCGTAGAACATCGCTCGCGAACTCACCGAGCGTTCTCGTCGCCGTCGGGGTCGCAAGGGCGAGATCATTTGTGAGTTGAGCAGATCAACAATCAGTTCGGCATCCATTTTCGTAACACAATCCAGATCTGGTTTAAATAGTCCAGCCGCTGTCATTTCCATTTCCTCTGCGAAGCCCAGAACCTCGGAAATGGAGGAGATTGCGGTCGCCCGAACGGCACATTGTTGCTCGCCCACCTGAAAAGAAAATGTCTGAACAGAGCCAAGGGCTTTGGGTGTGGGTGCAGTGGCGGTGTTTGGACTTCTCGAATTCATGGTTTTATGTCTCCTGCAGGCATCGGATGGGCTGAGCGGCAAAACTCTCTTCCGTGCTGAACGCTCAAGGGCTGAACTCTCACAAGAAAGCTTTGCACACAAAAAGGGTGCAAGTTGCATGCCAAGCGAGATAAGTGGCTAGCAATGGGGCCTGCGGCTGACTGAACCTCCCAATCGGTCCAGCTTCGCGATTAAACGCCACTCACATTCAAAAACTGGCCATAGGGCCGGCAGGAGTTTGAAATTTTTTCAACCCTCGCCTCCCATGGAGTCGCTTTCCGTGGCGTTTTCCATGTCAGTTTGGGCAGTTTGTGAGCTGCGAACTTTATCGCGGAGCTTGGCCGCGAGCTCATAATTTTCTGACTGCACAGCCTCGTTTAATTGCTCATCGAGCGTGCGGCCCACTTCGTAACGCTGGCGAATATTTTCGCGCATTTCCTGCAGGCGACGCACCAGTTCGTCGTCGGGGTATTGGTCGACGGCATCGTAGCGGGCGAAAAGATCTTTGAATCTCTGCAGGCCGTTGTTGATCTCGCTGATGGCTGACTCCGGACCCTTTTCCTCAAGCGCTGCCAAGGCTCCGGCCTGCACTCGGTGAAAGAGCACAAACGGGCGGTACTGTTCGTGCGACAGCGTCCACTCATCATCGGGGGAATGTTCTCGCACAAAGTCCATGAAGGAGAGGCTGTGATCGGCATCCTTGGCGGCACGGTGGTATTCCCGCAGCGAGAGCCAGCAGAGTCGGCGATGGTAGTACTGAACAAACTCCCGGTCGGCCTCGTTGCACTGCTCCTTTGAAAGTCGGAATGATTCTCCGGTGCGAATCACCTCACCCACCAGATAATCGAAGTAGGTTTCGGCCCCGTGAGGATGCACGCCGTCGGGCCGCAAGTCGGCCTCCATCTGCAGAAGCCCCATGTCAACCCGCATTTGCACCAGCTCGCGGCCGGTGCGAGATTTGAAGAAGCGGGCGTTGACCTCGCCCGGCTGGAAGTCCCAGCCCTTGAGGAGTGTGTCGATATCGCGAGGAGTTGCCATGATGATTGGGGCCTTTCGGGTATCGAGCGGACTTTAAATGAACTCAAGGCATTTTGGTTTTGCACCGCATAACAAATTATAGCAAGACAGACACCAACAAAATCAACAGAAGCAGCAGAGATTTATTCGGGCGTATTTCCACGGAGTTTTTTGGTTTCTGAACGCAGACGCTTTCCCGTCAAACGCTTGGCAATTGCCGAGCGGGGTTTTTTTGTGCGCCGCCTCACTTTCGGCTCAACCAGCGCACGTTCCAGCATGAGAGACAGTTTGGCCAGACAGTCGGCGATATTTTTGGGCTGATCGCGGTGCCTTTGGCTGGTGATAATGATCTCGCCGTCGCGGGTCAGCCGAGATTTTTCCCGGTCCAGAAAACGCCGCCGCACATTCTCCGGCAAGTGCGGAGAATGTCTTGCGTTGAAACGTAACAGGGCCTTGCTGCTAGTGCGGTTGACGTGTTGGCCGCCCGGGCCGCTGCTTCTAGCAAACTGCCAGTCGAGAGCCTCGGCGGGGATAAAAATTGCCCCGTCGCCAATGCGAATCTCCTTTTCGTGAGCCATTCAAGGTAGCCTGCTGGAATTGGGAATACGGACTATGTATCGCTGATGGTGTACGCCAATCTTGCGTAGTCGTCATACAGGCATCGGCGAAAATTTTTAGAAAAGGAGACATCATGGATCCCTCTGTCTGGCCAATGCGGCTGCTCACAGCGACTCTTTTTCTGGGGGTTTGGGCATTGAGTCTGGCTGGAAACGCCGCCGAACCAGACTCCAAAAAAAATCAACTGCCACCGATCGAGGACCTTT
This sequence comes from Planctomycetota bacterium, assembly GCA_003670865.1. Classification (GTDB taxonomy): domain Bacteria; phylum Planctomycetota; class Planctomycetia; order Pirellulales; family UBA1268; genus BAIKAL-G1-2R. The sequence continues at coordinate 15,836 of QWQJ01000085.1, forward strand.
GGTCGCAAGCGGGAGAAGACTGGGGCCAGTTTCTTGGGCCGACCGGCAACGGCAAGAGCAGCCTAGCCACAATGGCGGTGCCTTGGCCAGCGGGCGGGCCCAAGGTTCTTTGGCACTGCGATGTAGGGCAGGGCTACTGCGCACCGGCAGTGGCCTCGGGCCGGGCGGTTCTTTTTGATCGCATCGGTGCCGCCATGCGCTTACGGTGCGTGCATGCGCAAACGGGGCAACTGCTTTGGGAAACATCCTACCCCGCCACCTACAAAGATTCATTTGGCTACGACGGCGGCCCAAGGGCCTCCCCGGTGATTGCCGGGGATCGCGTCCTCACATACGGACCAGAAGGCAGGCTGGAGTGTCGATCGCTGGCCAATGGCGCGAGCCTTTGGCATGTCGAGACATCAACTACCTACTCAGTTGTCAAAAATTTCTTTGGCGTCGGGGCCGCACCGCTGGTGGTCGAAGTCAATGATGGCGAGAAGACACGCGACCGATTGGTGGTTGTGCAGGTGGGCGGGAGTCGGCCGGGTTCAGCTCCTGCAGCGCCAGAGCGGCTGGATCTCGTTAAGGGGCTCGATAGCGGGTTGGTGGCCTTCGATTTGGCGACCGGGCAAGAGCGTTGGCGAGCGTCTAGCCAACTGGCCAGCTACAGCAGTCCCATCGTAGCGCAGTTCGACGGCAACACTCGCGTGCTGGCCTGGCTGCGGGATAAGTTTCTCGTTGTTGATCCGAGTAATGGAGCTGTGACACATGATTTTCGCTGGCGAGCCGACGAACTCTTTAGTGCCATAGCGGCCAGCCCTGTTGTGGTGGGTAACCACGTTTTGCTCTCGGAAACCTACGGCCCCGGTAGTGTGCTGCTCGATATCAAGGCGAGCGGTTTGGAAATATTACGCAAGGATGGCGACAATAGTCGGCCAAAACTAGCGCTCAAAGCCCACTGGGCCACGCCGGTCTTTCACGACGGCTATCTCTATGGATCCAGCGGCCGTAACGCTGGCGATGCACAACTGGTGTGCGTCGATTGGAAGACAGGCGGTGTTCTCTGGAGCGAAGGGGGATTGGGCCGATCTAGCGTAGTGCTTGTCGGCTCTGCCCAAGGGCCGCACTTGATCGTGCTGGGAGAGTTTGGCGACTTGGTGCTTGTCGAAGCCTCACCGCAAAAAATGCGGGAAGTCTCGCGGGCCAGACCGCTTGATCTCGGGGCCGATCCGGTCCAGCCAGCGGCACCCCCCAAGGAACTTCTCGTGCCTCCTTGTTGGGCCGCACCGATCGTGGCTCATGGCTACCTCTATGTGCGAGGGGAGGGCCGGCTCGTCTGCTTCAACTTAATCGCTGAGGAATAATCTTTTATAGCGAGCGGTTTGAGGCTCTGCGGCTCGTTGGCCAGAGCCCACCCAGACCGTAATGCTGAAAAATTGTCAAGGGGGAAAGGGCGGGGCGTGCTAGCACTTTTGCGACAGTCAAAAACTGGTTCAAACGCGAGTAAAACAGCCGCCCCTTCACCTCAGGCACTTTCAACTGGACAGTGCGAGTGGGATCGCTCCATACTTCCGCCCTTCTCAGGTGGGCTCGTTAGCCGCAGGCCGTTTGCAACGAACTGTTTGAGTGAGTTCTTTATTGCGCGTAAAAGAAAGCTAAATCATGCTGCCAGTCGCCGTCAGTCAATCGACAACATCGCGATGGGAATTGTCCGATGATCTTGCCCACTCAAGCGAGCACGGCTTTGAGGCAATTTCTGTCTGGAGGGCCAAGCTCTCTGACTGTGGCATCGACAGAAGTGCCAGACTCATTTCAAACGCCGGGATGCGAGTTTCCAGCGTGCATTGGGCCGGCGGCTTTACCGGCAGCGACGGCCGGTCGTTCAACGAGAGTGTCGCCGATGCCCTTGAGGCAATTCTAGCGGCCAATGGCCTGGCTGCTCCGGTGCTCATTGTCTCTAGCGGCTGTCGGGGGGGCCACACACTCACGCATGCCCACCGACTGCTTCGGCAGGCTTTGGAAGCGATCGCACCGGCCGCGAGTCGGGCGGGAGTGACACTGGCCATCAAACCGATTCACGCAGCGGCCGCTGTTGGTTCGAGCTTTCTGACAAATCTTTCCCAAGCTCTTGAGTTGGTTGAACAATTCGACGATAGCTCGATTAAACTTTCGCTCGACCTCTGGCAGTTTGGCCATCAGCCCGACTTGCTCGACCTGCTGCCCAGATTGGCGGTGAGCACCGCTGCTGTGCAAGTGGCGGATCGCATCGGCCGACCGTCTTTCGAGCAGGAACGCCTCCCCGCGGGCGAAGGCTCCCTGCCGCTTGAAGCGACTGTTTTAGCGTTGCTGGAGGAGGGCTATACCGGGCCGATTGAGTTTGATCCGGTCGGTGAGGCGGTCGAGGAGATGGGTTACGAGCAAACGCTAGCGTCAACGCGGTTACTGGCCGATCGATGGGCCGACGCATGGGTTGAGGCTCAGGCCACGACATTGGCGGCAACAGCACGGGTCCATGCCTACGATGCGCATGGTTCGCTGAGCAGGATGTGGCCAGACGGCCAGTTGCAGCCTTGGCAGATTCAGTTGCGGTCTGCATTGCCGCGTAGATCCCACGCTTCCAGCCAGATCGTGTCACGGGGCTGAAGTTCAAGCTCTTTTTGCAGGCGACTGTCAAAATCATCCATGTGGGCGGCGCCATAAAAGATGGCAATCTTTTTTCGGCCCCGGGCAATCTGCCCGGTGAGCACCTCGATCGCTGCTGCATTGCGATCGGTTATCAGAGACGAGCCCTCCTCGCCGCCAAAGGCAGCCGTGAGCATATCCATGTCGGTGAACTGCTCGGCCATGATTCGCCGCAGACGAACCTCGCGGTCGGAGCCAAACAGAAGACCAAACATATCGCCTAGATTGAGATCGCTTCCAGGGCCGGCTTCCCCGCGTTCGGCTCGGGCCATGCTCTCTCGCATCAACGTACTAAACATCGTCCACCACGACTCGCCCCGCTTGGCCATGGCGGCATCAAATTCCTCTGGCGATAGATCGGCATGGACAAAGTTTTTAGCCGTGTAGTCGATCTGCTCGAGTTGGAATTCCAAGCCCAAGAGTTTTGTCAGGCCATGTTGGGCCGAGCCAATGGCTCCCGAGGCTTTGTGGCCCGGCCTGGGCACACGCGCGTTTTCGGGTGCAACGAGTTCGTAGAGCACGGCGTCGTAGTCTTTGAAGCGACGGTCAAGAGCGTCGTAGTAGCCGCGGCTGCCAAGATGAACGGCACCGACAAGATCGACTTCGAGTGGCTCGTTGCGACCGGCGCGGGCTGCTGTCTCGACTGTTTCGCGATACCGTACGATGGCCGTGTCGAGTGAGAGCGGACGATTTTTGGAATCCCTGCTGAGGCGTAAAAATTCGACGGCGGTATCGGCTGGCTTCTCGGCCTTAGGGGCCCGAGCGGCCAAGGGAGCGGGTCGACGGTTCGTCTGGGCTGGGGCAGCCGGCTGGATCGGCTTGGCCCGCGCGGAGCGGGGCTCAGCCGCCTCGGCCCGGCTGTTTGTGGCAAAGGTTGGGAGTGTTGTGGCTGCGATTGCGAGTGGGACAAAAAGAAACCAATTCATGATCGGCTCCTCCTACTTGAGTAGCAAAGGGCGGGGCTTTCGGGATCCTACCCTCTCACAATAGCCACAATTGCCTCGCCTGCCAGCTTTTTCACCGTAGAGCATGGGTTGGCGGCTATTTGGGCACCAGAAAAACAACGCTTCCGGCAGAGTTTACCAAGATTCGTCAACTCTTACGACCGTCACGACCGATACAAGAGAAGTCATCCGCATACGCGGAAAATCGGTTCCTGCTCCCCAGGACAATCAAGTGATGGCCACGAATAAAAATCTCACTCGTCTTGCAATTCTGATCCTTGCTCTGGCAGGCGTCTGGGAGATGCCTTGCGCCGTCTCGCCGCCGGCCCGCGCTGGCGATTGGCTGCCGATGCTGCCCGATCAGGACTTTTACGACTTCCAGCTCTTTGCTCCGCCCGACATGCAGGATTACGAGCTTTATCCAGAGCCGAGCGAAGGATTTTTCTTCAACTATGACCGCCTCTACTGGGGCATTACGCCGCCAAAAGTTTCGAAGGTCGGAGAAACAAATCGCGGCGGATATCTTATTCCCACCAATCCGATTTCGCCACAGGCTATTGTGCAACTCAACAACGGCAGTATTCAGGCTGCCGGCCCGCCGACTACGAATCCCAATGGGAGCGTCAATTACCCTCCTAGTGTTATTGGTGGTATTTATCAATTTGGCTCAGACCCTTTGGAGCTAGAGCTCAATACCAGTTGGTTGCGAACCGATATGTCGTGGGGTAATCGATACGAGGGGGGATGGATCTACGACAATCGTGGCATCACAGTCGGCTACTTTGACACGGGCGAACAGCCCCAGAGCTTTCAAACGATAAGTGAATTTGCCGCAGCCTCACCCCAGCAGATATTTACGCAGAGCGCTCTGGGTGGCGGCGGTGACGGTGGCGGCGGCGGTGTCGGCAACATCAATCAAGCACTTGCGACCAGCACAATTATCTCAGTGAGTCCGCCACCCGACCATTTGATTGCGCAAAAGCTCGTACAAAAGAATACAACGCGGATTCAAAGTGCCGCCGTGACATCACTCATCCGCCGAGAAATTGGCGGCCGCGGCAGCCGCTCTCACGTAAAGTTTTCTGTTGGCCCGCGATTTGTACAGTTTGAAGATCGGTTTAATATTGGGTACGAAAGCAATCAGTATGCATTTAACACAGCCGGCTACGGTGGCGGCACGGGCGCCGGCGGCACGACGGGTGGCACGACGGGTGGATTTACGACCGGAACCGCAACCGGCGGCGCGACAACCGGCGGCGCGACAACCGGCGGCGGAGGCGGAGGTGGCGCGACAACCGGCGGCGCGACAACCGGTGGCGCGACAGCAGGCGCAACTGGCGGCGCAGTCGGCGGCGCGACAGGCACAATCAATGGAGATGCCGCCTTGGCAGAGACATCCTCTTCGGCAGGAGATTTCTTTGCCATCACGGGCGTCGACACGCTGACAGGAAAAGGACGCGGGAGCCCCCTGCAGACCGGTGCTTGGGAAAGCTACACCACC
>QWQJ01000168.1 GCA_003670865.1 Planctomycetota bacterium
ACGCTGGCCGCCGAGGTAGCAGGCCGTATCACGCAAAAAACGGCCAACTGTCGGGCTGGACGATTTGTTAAAGCCGGCACCGAACTCTTTGAGATTGACCGCCGCGACTATGAACTCGATGTTGCCCGGCTGGAGGGTGAATTGCGGCAGGCGGCGATCTACATTCAAGAAATTGATGAGGAACTCGCTCAGAATGTCGAATCGACTCACTTGGCAGAGCAGCAGGTGGCGCTTGCCCGCCGCGACGTCAAGCGGCTGGACGGCCTACGGGCGGATCGGATCATCACTGAATCAGAGCACGACAAGGCCCTACGTGAGGAGTTGACGGTGATGAACAGCCTCTCGTCGCTGCAGGGACAAAAACGTGTTCTCAGCAAACGCCGTAGCCGACTCGTTGAAGCTCAGTCGCTGGCGGCCACGCTGCTGGAACGGGCGGAATTAGATCTTTCTCGCACCAAGATCGTCGCTCCGACTGATGGCGTTATCGTCGATGACCGAGTTGAGCAAAACTCTTTTGTCGCCAAGGGCACGCCGCTTGTCACGCTTGAAGACACGAGCGCTGCTGAGGTAAAGACCAGCCTGCGAATGGATGAAGTGGCTAGAATCTGGGGTGGCCGTGACGTACCGCAGCGTCAGCCAGGTGGGGCTCCTGAGGATCTGCCCGCCCAAGCAGACGATGCAACAAACGCCATCGATGCCAATGCCTACGACATCCCCCCGACGCCGGTCTCGGTGATTTTTAAGCTCGGCACGCACCGCTACCGCTGGCAGGGCACGCTCTCGCGGCAAGAGGGCCGCGGACTGGACGAAAAAACTCGCACGCTGCCCTGTCGCGTGCTTGTGCCCGAACCGACCAAAGTGGAATCGCTCGACGCCTACGGCGAGCCTTTGGCCAGACTGCCGCCTGAGGCGCCGCGATCGCTCTTTCGCGGCATGTTTGTCCAGGTGGAAGTGCATATTGACGCATCGCAGGAGTTGGTCTCGATTCCAGAGGAGGCGGTGCATCCGTCGGGCGATGTGTTTGTATTGCGAGATGGGATGCTGGTTGTGATACGGCCGCCGATCGAGCACAGCGGCCGAGGTCGGGTGTTTTTCATAGAGGACCAATCGGGACTGTCCGTTGGAGACCGGGTAGTCATCAGCCAGATTGCCGTGCCTAGAAATGGCATGTTGCTAAAGGAGGCCCAGTGAGATCTGTCGTCACATGGACGGTGCGAAATATGCCAGCCATGAACACGCTGGTGGTGGCAGTGCTTTTGCTGGGGGGGCTCTGCTTTGCATCGATGCGGCGCGAGACATTTCCGGAGTTTGATTTGGAGATCGTGCTTGTGAGCGTGCCATATCCGGGGGCCACGCCGGAGGAGGTCGAGGAGGGCATCTGCCAAAAAGTTGAAGAGGCCTGCCGCAGTGTGGCAGGCGTTAAGAAGGTGACGAGCGTGGCACAGGAAGGGATGGGCTTTTGCGTCTTTGAATTGGTACCGAATATTAAAGACGCGCAGAAGCTACTGGGTGAAATTCGCTCCGAAGTAGAACGGATCCCAAGTTTTCCAGAGCTGGCTGAGGATCCCAAGATCGAGCAGGTCACGCTGCGGCAACCGGCCATTCGCGTCGGTGTGTTGGCGGGAGACGGGCTTGAAAAAACGCCTCAATCGGAAGCCGCCTTGCGGGATGTGGCCGAACGGGTACGGGACGAGTTGTTAGCGCTTCCAAGCGTATCGGCTGCCAACCTGATCGGTGCGAAAGACTATGAAATTGATATTGAAATATCGGAAGACACGCTCCGCAAGCACGGCTTGAGCCTCAAGTCGGTTGCCGATATTGTCAGACGCGAAAATCTTGAACTCCCCGGTGGCACCATTCGCAGCGACAGCGGCGAGGTGCTGTTGCGAGGCAAAAATAAGAAGTATGTGGGTGAGGAGATTGCCAGATTGCCGCTTGTCACGCTGCCCGATGGGCTGGTGCTGACGGTTGGCGATTTGGGCACAGTGCGCGACGAGTTTGCAGATATCGCCTCGACCAATCGGATCAATGGCAGAGACGGAATGGTGGTCTCGATCGACCGCAGTTCCAGTGAGGATCTGCTCAAGATGGTGGCTGATGTAAAGAGGTATGTGGCTGAAACAACGCTTCCGGATGGCTTTGAAATGGTGACCTGGGCCGACCAGTCGGTTGATGTTCGGGACCGTCTGTCGATGCTTATTTCCAGCGGCTTACAGGGGCTTCTGATCGTCTTTGTCATTCTGGCTCTGTTTTTTGACCTGAAGCTCGCCTTCTGGGTTTCGATGGGGATTCCCTTCTCCATGCTCGGTACGGGGGCCCTCATGTTTATGACCGATCAAACGCTGAATATGCTCTCGATGTTTGCATTTTTGATGGCCGTGGGGATCGTGGTCGATGACGCGATCGTGGTCAGCGATAATGTGGAGCGGCATCGCCGGATGGGAAAGAGCCTCGAGCAGGCGGCGATCGATGGCACCGTGGAGGTGATACCCTCAGTGATATCGAGCGTATTGACGACCGTGATTACATTTTTGCCATTGCTCTTTGTTTCGGGCGTGATGGGAAAGTTTATCGAGGTGATGCCGTTTGCCTTTATCACAACCCTCTTGGTATCGCTGTGCGAGGCGCTGTTAGTCTTGCCAGGGCATCTCTCACACGAGAAGAGTCTTGTGTTCACGATGTTTGGTATTCTTTTCTGGCCATTTCGTGTATTTCTGCCGGGCATTGTCGTGATGCAGCGAGCCTGCGACCGCGGCTTAAAGTGGTTTGTAAAAATCATCTACGCACCGCTGCTTGAAGTGGCCCTCGACAATCGACTCACCGTGCTGGCGGCCGCAGCGGCCATACTTTTACTGGCTGTGGGCATCGTGCGCAGCGGTGTGACGCCTTTCTCACTTTTTCCAAAACTCGATGCCAACCGACTCCAGGCCAAGATTGTCTTTCCAGACGGCACGCCAGCCAGCGTCACTGAAGAAGCTACGTTAAAGATTGAAAAGTCTGCCTACGAGGTTTCAAAAAAACTGACCACTACCGACAAGCCGATTGTGAGGGTCGTGCACCGGGCCGTCGGCTCGATCACAAATCCCGGTGCGCTTGGCCCCGAGGCCCGCTCCAGCGGCAGCCATGTTGGTGCGGTTTCACTGGAACTGGTCGATGCCAGGGACCGGAGCATTCGCAGCGACCGTTTCTTGAGCGACTGGCGGACGGCCGCAGGCAATTTTGCCGGTACCGAGAGCCTGATTTACGGTACCGAGGCGATGGGCCCGGGGGGCAAGGCCATTGAGTTTAAGTTGCTGGCTGTTTCGCAGGCAGGCGGCGTCGCTCAACTCAATGCCGCCGTTGAACGCTGCAAGCAGTGGCTGGAACAGTATCCCGGCGTAATCGACATCGACGACGATTCGCGGACTGGTAAGTGGGAATACCAGATCAAAATTGACCCCAAGGCCGAGTCGATGGGCATTTCGCTAGCCGATCTGGCGGCGACCATTCGCGCTAGTTTTTATGGCGAAGAAGTGATGCGACTGCAGCGGGGCCGTCACGAAGTGAAAATGATGGTGCGGTATCCTCGCGAGGAACGCCGCAGCTTTGGCGTCATCGACGATATTCAAGTCAACGGTCCAGACGGCGTGGCTAGGCCGGTGAAAGAGTTGGCTGTGATCAATGTGGCTCAAGGCTATTCGGAGATCAACCGACTGGGGCAGAAGCGGTCGATCACCGTGATGGCCGACATCGACCAGACGAAAAGCAGGCTGACAAGTGCACAAGTCACCGCAGACTTAGACAAGCGACTGATGCCCGATTTGCTCAAGGAGTTTCCCCTTGTACGGGTTAAGTGGGAAGGCGAACAGGAGCAGACCAATGAATCGCTCAAAAGCCTAGGCGTGGGATTTATTGTTGCTGTCTTTGCCATGTTTGTCTTACTGACGATGGAATTTAAATCCTATTTTCAGCCGCTTTTGATTTTGGCAATCATTCCGTTTGGCTGTGCGGGCGCTGTTTTCGGCCACGCCTTAATGGGAATGCCGCTGACGATCTTCAGCATGTTTGGATTAGTGGCACTGGCTGGAGTGGTGGTCAACGACTCGATTGTGCTGATCGACTTTATCAATGTGCGTGTGCAAGAGGGGCAGCCGCTGCGACTGGCCCTACGCGAGGCCGGATGCCTGCGATTTCGGCCAGTCTTTCTCACAAGTGTGACAACGATTGGCGGATTGATGCCCATTTTGCTAGAGAAAAGTTTTCAGGCACAGCTTTTAATTCCGATGGCAACAGCGCTGGTCTTTGGACTGGCCACAACAACGGTGCTGGTGCTTTTTTTAGTGCCGGTGATGTACTCCTTTTTTGGCGAATCAGCCCGGCAGCACCATGTTGCTGAGTTTGCCGACGGCTTTGACCCGACAAGCACGGTCGATCCCGATGAAGCCGAACGCGACTGGCTGCCAGACACTCTGCGGGATGATCGCCATCACCCCGAATCGCTCAGTGCCTAAGCGAGGATAGCCTACGGCAGAGCGAAGAAGCCTTACTTTGCCGTGTTGAAGAGGAAGTGGCAGATGTCGCCGTCGTGCATGACGTAGGCCTTGCCCTCGACGCGGAGTTTACCAGCGGCACGGATATCCTTCTCGGTTTTGTATTTTTCCAAATCGGCCAAAGAATAAATCTCCGCGCGGATAAAGCCCTTTTCAAAGTCAGTGTGAATCACTCCGGCTGCCTGCGGAGCGGTGGCGCCGATGGGAACGGTCCAAGCCCGCACCTCCATTTCACCGGCCGTAAAGAAACTTTGGACGCCAAGGGATCGATAGGCCGCCCGCGCCAATGCGCCGAGGGCCGGTTCTGTCAGGCCAGCCCCCGCCAGCATGTCGCCCCGGTCGGCTGGGTCGAGTTCGGCGATTTCAGCTTCCAGCTTTGCACAGACCGGTACGACCGATGCCCCGGCCCGCGCCGCCAACTCGCGGACTTTTTCCACAAGAATTCCCGTGCCAGCGAGATCGGCCTCGTCGACATTGGCAACATAGAGAATCGGCTTGGCTGTGAGCAGACCGTAGCCACGGGCGATAGCCTGTTCATTTTCATCCATCGGGAGCGTGCGGAGCGGTTGTTCGGTTTGCAGGTGGGCCAAGCACTTGCGAATCACCTCGACCCGAGTCTTGGCATCTTTGTCGCCACTTTTTGCCGTTCGCTCTGCTTTTGACAGCGTGTTATCGAGCAGCTGGATATCGGCAAGCATGAGTTCCAGTTCGATCGTTTCCATGTCGTTGACAGGATCGACCTTGCCAGCGACATGGATCACATCGGGATCTTCAAAGCAGCGCACGACTTGCAAAATTGCATCGACCTCGCGGATGTGCGTGAGAAACTTATTGCCGAGGCCTTGCCCCTCGCTTGCCCCTTTGACGATTCCAGCAATGTCGACCAGCTTGAGGGCCGCCGGCACAATCTTCTTAGGAATGATAAAGTGCGTGATTCTTCCGAGCCGATCGTCAGGTACGCTGACAACGCCTTCGTTGGGCTCGATCGTACAGAATGGGTAGTTGGCGCTCTGCGCTGCTTTCGACATCGTGAGGGCATTAAATAAAGTGCTCTTACCGACATTGGGCAAACCGACAATACCAGCTTCCATAGTTCTTTTCGCAATCTCAGCAGCGGAAGGAGAATGATCGCACGCAATCGCGCGGCCGCCGAGGGTCGGCGACGGCGATCACTATGCGCGATACGATCGACACAACCAAGAGTGATCAACAGGAGACTCATTTCCACCATGCCAATCGCGAGGCCCCGGCTTTTGGGACCAGAAGTTTTCGACCGGCCGGCCGATCGTGTGGCGCGTGAGTTGCTCGGCCAGTGGCTTGTTGTGCGCGGCGAGGGTGGGAGTCAGTCGCGGCAGATGATCTTCGAAACCGAGGCGTATCTGGGGGCTCACGATCTGGCCTGCCATAGATCCCGCGGCCTCACCCCGCGGAACGCCGCGATGTTTGGGCCGGCAGGACACTCTTATCTCTACCTCTGTTACGGCCTGCACTGGATGCTTCATATCGTCACCGGACACGAGGGGATTCCGGCGGCGGTGTTGGTGCGTGGGGCGGGCAGGTTGTGCGGCCCTGGCCGCCTCACCAAGGGACTGGGCCTTAACGGAGTGTTGAACGACTTGCCGGCCGTCCGAAAAAGCGGTCTCTGGCTGGAGGATAGCGGCAGCGCGATTCCCTGCCATCGGATCAAGCGAACGCCCCGAATTGGTGTCGAGTCTGCTGGCGAGTG
>QWQJ01000059.1 GCA_003670865.1 Planctomycetota bacterium
CAATGAATTTGGCGGCCAAGAACCGGGCAACGACGCTGAAATCGCCAATTTTTGCTCTTCGAAGTATGGCGTGACCTTTGACATGTTTTCGAAGGTCGTCGTGAAAGGCCCCAATCAATCGCCGCTGTATAAAGCGCTCACCGAAAGTGCCACGCCGGCAGGTGACGTGGGTTGGAATTTCGAAAAATTTTTGATTGGTCGAGATGGCGCAGTAGTGGGCCGCTACAAGTCCGGCGTCAAGCCAGACGATGCGGCCTTGAACGGTGCGATTGAAGCCGCCTTGGCGAAGAAGGGTTAATCGCTTCAGGCCGCCCGGGAATCACTGGCCTGCAGAGGAGATTGCCTGACGTTAATTGTGCGGCGCACGACCCATGTCGGACGGCTCTGGGCCTCACGGTAGGTGCGGACGACATACTCACCCACAATTGCCACGGCTGCTGTTTGGATCGCGCCTAAGAATCCAACAACGGCCACAAGCGCAGCCAGCGATACCCCGGCAGACGCCTCTGTCGGGGTCGCTGTGTTGGTGGAGATAAGTGCAGTGGTGGCTGCGATCAGACCGACGATTCCCAGCGATACGCTTGCGACCCATGTCAGTCGCATCGGCACATCAGAAGAAATAATGAGCGCATCGGCAGCCAGCAGCAAAAGTCGACGGGCGTTGTATTTTGTCACGCCAGCCAGACGGGCATTGCGGTCGTACCAGACCGGTTCGTGGCGAAACCCTGTCCACGGCACGAGGCCCCGCAAGTAACGCCGTTTCTCTGGTAAGGCACAGACTGCGTCCACAACAGCGCGGTCAAGGAGTTTAAAATCGCCGGTATCAACAGGGATCGGATGGGGCACAAGGCAGGCAAAGAGGCGGTGAAAGAGGCTGGCGGTGATCAGCTTGAAACGCGTTTCTCCATCCCGTGAACGGCGTCGACCGTAGGCCACATCAACGCCCGACTGCCACAGTCGCACCATCTCCGGAATCACCTCGGGTGGGTCCTGAAGATCGGCGTCGATGATCACCACCGCATCCCCGCGGGCGTGGGCCAAGCCTGCGGACATGGCGGCTTGTTGGCCAAAATTGCGGGCCAGTTCCAGAATCGCAACGCGTGGATCTTTGCTGGCAATCGCCTCCAATCGCCAGAGAGTTTTATCGCGACTGCCGTCGTCGATGTAGATGATCTCAAACTCCATACCGGCCTTGGGTAGCACGGCAATCAGCCGAGCGTGGGTCGACTCGATCACCGATTCTTCGTTGTGGCAGGGGATGACTAGCGATAAGAGACCGTGCAAAGACCGAGGATCTCGGACGCAGGGGTGTTGGACGGAGGAGTGGCTCATCGGATTGGGCTCTCCAGAGACGGCGGGGCCGCGAGCCTGTGTGTAGCCGTCGGCACTGTGCCGATCATCAGGAGATCGTGCTTCTGAAAGAGTGGCCTCGCTTTGCCAATGACGCCGACTTCTGGTGGCAGCAATCCAGCGATCTCGTTTACGTGTTGCTCTGGAATGAGGAGAACCGCGTCGTCGCCTGAAGTCAGAAAGGCGAGCGCTTCGCTGGCTTGGCCGAGCCCCCACTCGCCTACGTGGCCATGGGCGTAATAGACAATGTTGGGAGTGTTGCGAGCGTAGGTACCAAGCCTGGCGTGGCCCCCAGCATGGCGATGTGCCTGCCTCACCAAGGCCGGCAGAGCGTTGGCCTTGCTGATCTGCCAGGCGGCCGGCCCGACTGCCAGTGCAGTGTAAACAAGCCCTGTAACAGTCATCGCTACAACGGCCTCACGGGAACTGCGACGCCCGCACCAGACGCAGGCGATCGCTCCCAGGATCGGCACGCAGCCGACCAGTGCGGCTGGTTCGCCCCCAGAAAGACCGAAGAAGGTGCCGACCAGTACGGTGAGTGCAGTGGCCGCGCCACCGAGTGCCAATGCCACAACGCCGCTGGCGATCCAGCGAGGATGTGCCCACTCAGTGCGGCGCGTGGCTTCCAGAGCCAGTGCAGCCACAAGCAGGGCTGCGGCCGGATAGGCGGGCAAAACATAATTTGGAAGTTTTGTGGCTGCCGCTGAAAAAGCTCCAACCCAGACGGTTATCCACACAAGCAAAAGGAGGAGTGTCTGCGAGACAAGCGGAGAATCGCTCCGTTTCCAGATCCGCCAGCCAGCAACGGCCATTGAAAGCGGTAGAAAGCAGGACCAAGGATAGAAGCCGACGAGCATCGCCAGGGGATGAAAGAGAAAGCCGCCGCCGTGCTTTTCCATCGGTGCGACAAACCGCCCAACATTGTGCACGAGAAAAAACTCTCTGGTCCATTGGCCCTCGGTGCGCAGCGATACCGCCAGATACCAAGGGCCAGCCACCACCAGCATCGCCACGAGCATTGTGAGCAGTCGCACGCTGCGAATCGTCTCCAGCGTGGCCGGGAGCGTTGCTGCCAGGAGTCGGCTAACAGTCAGACGGGATTCACCAGCACTGTCGCTGGAAGGACTGCCGGTAGAGCAGCGCTGTTGCATGGCCACGCACCATGCCCACGGCAAGACAACAGCCAGTGGACCGACAAAACCAATCGGTCCTTTACACAGAACGGCTAATCCCATTAGCACGCCGATTGTGGCAGCACGGGCCAGAGAAAGTTGCGGCAGCAGCAGGCTGCCGGAGCGCCGGCCTTGATCACCCAGCAGCACCTCGGCAACAAGAATCGTGGACCACGTTGTCAGGGCAACTAAAATTGCATCGGGAGTGGCAGCGTGCGACTCGATGCCGACAAGCAGGCAGCCTACGAACGCCAAGGCGGCCACAACTCCGGTGGTTGGATTCCACCAGCGTGTCCCGGCCCGCAGTAAGGCCAGAGCCGTCAGCAGCGTGGCAACAGCTGATGGCAGGCGGGCCGCACATTCGTTGTTGCCAAAAAGCGAGAAGCAGATCGCCATGCACCAGTGCATCAGCACGGGCTTATCGACTGCCAGCGTGTCATTGTAGATCGGCACGACCCAGTCACCGGTGTCGACCATGGTTTGTGCAATCGCAGCAAACCTCGGCTCATCCTCATCCCAGAAGGGCGTGGACGCAAAGCCGAGCGTTAGGCAGGCGGTGGCTGCCACAAGAACGATGGCGAGTGGATGACGGATATTCATGCAGGAGGTTCCTAGCAGTCAGCGATCGAGTGAATGACAAAAGTGAGGATTTAAAAAATATCAGTCGGCGGCAGGGGGAGTGGTTTCGACAAGTGAGTGAGTGGGGTCTGACAGGGGACCGATTAAAACGAGCTCATAATCGGCCAGCGTTTTTGTGCGGGAGAGTACGCCGTAGCCGGCTGGAATCCCTGAGGCGACAAGCGGCTCGTGGCGGCTATCGATGACAACACGGGCCTGCGGTGAGGCTCGCAGGTGGGCGGCGACATCGTCGGCAGTGTCGAGTTTTTCCACGCGGGATTGGGCGTAAAAAACCAGACTCGGAGGAATATTCCAGAAGCAGGCCCACTTGCAATTCTCGACCGGCTCGGAAAGTTCTGCCAGCATCGCCCGCGTGCCGGTCGAGTGGCTCACCCGTTGCGCGCCCACAGAAGCCAGCAGGGTGACAAGCAGGCAAGCACTCACGGCAAGGGCTGCTAGGGCGCGGTGAGGCTGGTGCATTGATTGGTATCGCCATGCCACGACGGCCGCCGCGATCGGAATCAAGCCGACAGCCCCCAGCCACTGGGCGCCAGGAGCAAACCTCTCGCTTGCCAGTGGCAGGCCAATCACAATGGCAGCCCCTGTGATTGCCAGGATCGACCACGCCAATCGCATCACGAGGGCCAAGCTGTTGGCAGGATTGCGGCACCATCGCATACCGATGGCGTTGCCTTGTGTCCAATCGTCGAGAAAGAGGCCGATGGCAAGGGCGATGGCTGGGTAGGCCGGCCAAACATACCCCGGTAGCTTGGTGCCGGAGCAGGAAAAGGCTCCCACCCACGCGATCGCCCAGCAGGCCAGCAGACGCAGCGGCCATTGGCGGCTTTGATGGGGGCTTTGGCTCACTGGATGTGGCTGTTGGTCGTCGCGCAGAATAAAAAATCCATGCGTGAGCATCGCTGCTAGCACGATCGACCAGGGAAAAAACCCGACGGCGATTGTGATTGGGTAGTAGAAGACCGAGCCTGAGTGGCCTTCCATCGTGCCGGCGAAGCGGCCGACATTGTGAACCAGTAAAAATCCACGCAGCCATTCGCCGTCGGTGCGCAGGCCGACCCATCCGTACCAAGGGACGGCAACACACAAGGCCGTTATGACGATGACGCCAGTAGGCACCAGGCATTGCCGCAGGATCGCCACTCCATTGAAAAACAAATCCTGCCAGCCGACTCGCTGCGAGCGAGTCAATTCTGTAGAGCCCTGCCAGCAGACAAAGAGCCCGAAGGCTGCCAGCGGTAAAACAATGCCAACAGGTCCCTTGGCCAGTACGGCCGCTCCGCAGCTCGCACCAATCAAGATGGCTGACACGAGTGGCAAAGAGGCTTTCAATGGCGGGCCGTTTGTCAAGGGACCGCTGCGATTCATGCTCCAGCCCCGCACAAAGAAAAAGAGCGAGAGCGTTGTCAAAAAGAGCAGCGGTGCATCGGGCGTAGCGGCTCGGCCACCGACAGCAGTCCAGACGCATGTGGCCATCGCCAGTCCTCCCCAGAGGCCTACCATCGGGCCCAAGAGTTCGCAGCCGATGCGCCAGGTGAGCAGGCAGGTAGCGAGCGTCAGAAGAGCCGAGCCGATGCGGGCGCCGGTTTCATTTCGACCGCAAAGCGTGAACCCCGCCATTTGTACCCAATTCACTAGCGGCGGCTTTTCGATGCGGAGATTGCCGTTGAACGTCGGTACAACCCAGTCATGGGCATCGAGCATGGCCAGTGAGCAAGCGGAGTTTTTGGGTTCGTCATCATCCCACAGCGCAGGTGCACCAAGCTGCACAAACAGCACCAAGCCTGCTGCGGCGGCAACAATCCAGCCATAAAAACGGCTGTTAGGAATAGAAGACGGCACTGCTGAATCGATCCTTGTGAAGGCACGCTTTATTGAGTGCGGGAGAGTAGGCGTCCCCGAGACGTGGGTCAAGCCATCGAAATCGCTGTTTTCCTCGCGTTTGTGCCCGGTTGACCGGTTTCGCTGGACGGGTATGTTCAAGCATCAGTCGGATCGTGTCTCGACGATGAATATCGGGCAGGTTTTAGCTGGGAGAGTGTTCTTTGGCAGAAGATGTCAATCCGTCCGACGGGACCCCCGATTCCCCAAAAAATCCTCCGCACGATCCCCCTCAAGGTGACCTGCCGGGCAGCCGTCTACCCTTGGAAGGACAGTCGGACAGAGTTTTGCGTGACATTTCTGGCGGTCGGCTGATCGAGATACCGATCGAACAAGAACTCAAAGAGAGTTACCTGACATACGCCATGAGCGTCATTGTCAGCCGCGCCTTGCCCGATGTACGAGACGGTCTCAAGCCTTCCCAGCGACGCATTTTGGTCGCCATGAACGACCTCAATCTTTCGCCGGGAGCGTCGCGAGTGAAGTGCGCTAAGATTTCGGGCGACACCAGCGGTAATTACCACCCGCATGGCGAGAGCGTGATCTACCCGACGCTGGTGCGGATGGCGCAAGAATGGAACATGCGGCATGTGCTCGTCGACAAGCAGGGTAATTTTGGCTCGATCGCGGGCCTGCCTGCAGCCGCCATGCGCTACACCGAGGCCCGCTTATCTCCGATCGCAGCGATGCTGCTGGACGATCTCAATCTTGACACCGTCGACTATGTTCCGACCTACGATGAGCGCAACACCGAGCCGGTGGTGCTGCCTAGCCGGTTTCCCAATCTCGTTGTCAATGGCGCCGGTGGCATCGCCGTCGGCATGGCCACAAGCATCCCGCCGCACAATCTGGGGGAGGTTTGTCGGGCGCTGGTGCGATTGATCGATTCGCCCGATGTGACGATGGGAGAACTTCTTGCGATCGTGCCAGGCCCCGACTTTCCTACCGGCGGAATTGTGATGGGCCGCGAATCGCTGGCCCGCGGGTATCTGACTGGCCGCAGCACAATCACGCTCAGGGCGCGGGCATTGGTCGAGGAGTTCGGCAAGAACCGTACGCGGATCATCATTACCGAAGTGCCCTATCAGCAGACTCGCGACGCGATCGAAGAAAAAATCGCGGAGTTGGTCACAGACGACCGCATCAAGGGCATCTCGGCGATTCGCAACGAGAGCGACCTCAACGAACCGGTGCGACTGGTGCTGGAATTAA
>QWQJ01000037.1 GCA_003670865.1 Planctomycetota bacterium
TAATCAGGGCTCGTATCTGAGTTACACGCCAGCAAGTAATCAGGCCGGTGGTTTGAATGGCGATCCGTCGCTAGCCGGCGGCCTCGGTATGAATGGCGGCATGGTCGTGGTGCCTGAGCCATCCACGGCCGTGCTCGTCGGCATCGGCATGGCACTGGCGTGCCTGGGCCTCATCAAGCGCGGCAGGGGCCGTTTTTTCGGACTATCACTTTAGTTTTGCGACTCCCTCAGAGGGAGTAAGGCCAGCGGCGGTTCTGCATCGTGAGCCCGCCGAGACGGGCATTGGCTTGCGACTTGATGGCCTTTTCAAGTAACTTACGATCCTTTGCAGATCTCTGAGCCACCTCACGACGGCCCTGCTTTTCCATGGCGCAATCGTTCGACGTTATCGTAATCGGCGTTGGCGCTGTCGGTTCAGCAACCTGCCACCATTTGGCAAAACGCGGCCTCAAAGTGCTGGGGCTGGAGCGATTTGCAATACCCCACGCCCAAGGTGGATCGCACGGCAATTCCCGACAGACCAAGATCGCGCCCTATATCGGTGGGCCCTACGAAGGAATCATCCTGCGGGCATACCAGCTTTGGCGGGAACTGATTGCCGAGTCGGGGCAGTCAGACATCATGGTCACAACCGGCTTTCTCGACATCCACCGACAAAGTGAGGTGTCTTCCTACGCCCGTGACTCAAAGCCCGGTGAGGTCGGTTTTTTTGAAAAGCTCGACCTCCTAGAAATTCGTAACCGCTATCCACAGTTTCAACTCTCTGAGCCCTACTGGGCTGCCTACGATCCGGTTGGCGCTCTTTTGCGGCCAGAACTCGCCATCACAACCTATGTGCGGATGGCCATGCAAAACGGAGCCACGATTCTGGGCAACACCCAGGTGCATAGCTGGCAGGCCACCTCGTCCGGCGTCACCGTGCAAACCGATCGCGATACCTACTCTGCCGACAGGCTCGTGCTCTGCGCAGGACCGTGGACCGGAAAACTTCTCTCCACCCTGGGGATCACGATGACCGCCAATCGCATGAGCTTTGGCTGGGTCTGGCCGCTGCGGGATCAAAAAGACTATCTGCCCGAGTCGCTACCCTGCTGGTGCATCGACGACGATCCGGGCATCTACTATGGCTTTCCGATGATGACCGATGTGCCAGGCTACAAAATCGGCCTCCACTGGTATGGCCGGGATGTCGATCCCGATAACTTTGACCGCCAGCCGAATGCCGATGATGAAGAATTAATCCGTGTCGGCCTGCGTAAGTTTTTTCCGGCTGCCAACGGCCCGCTGCTGGGCCTGCGAACCTGCCTCTACGACCACACGCCCGACGATGTGCCAATCATCGATACGCACCCCGAACACGATCGCGTTACGCTCTGCGGTCCCCTTTGCGGCGCTGGATTTAAGTTTGTGCCAGCCTACGCAGAAGCGGCCGCCGATCTGGCCGCCACCGGCTCCACCGCACTGCCGATCGACTTTTTACGCATTCAAAGACTGCTGGAAAGTCCATGAAAGCCATTCGTCCACTCGTCTTTTTTCCGCCGTTTATTCTCTGCCTGGCAGTGGTCTTGCTCAATCTCTGGCAGCCAGAGGCGTTTGCCGTTGTCATGCGGCAGTCCCACGGTTGGATTTCTGGCACCTTCGGCTGGCTGGTGTCGCTCTCAACTTTTTTGCTGTTGATGCTCTGCGGTGCTCTTGCCATTTCACCTTTTGGCAGCACTGTGCTGGGCGGCCCGAGTGCACAGCCACTGCTGACACGCTGGCAGCTTTTCACTGTTGTGCTCACGACCAACATCGCGGCAGGCATTCTCTTTTGGTGCGTCTTTGAACCGCTCACCTACCTCCAGCATCCGCCACTGGGAATGGCTACCAATTCTCCCGCGGCGGCACAGTTTGCCATTGCCACCGTCTATCTCCACTGGACCGTCACGCCCTACGCAATCGCTTCGCTAGTGGGCCTGATGTTTGCGTTTGCCTACTACAACATGCGTGAACCCTTTAGCTTGAGCTCGCCCTTGGCACCGCTGCTCGGCCGAAAGGGGGCAGCAGCGGTCGCGCCCCTGATCGACGCGGTCTGCCTCTATTCACTCGTCGCCGGACTCTCAGCAGCACTGGCCGGCGGCAGCCTGATCTTGGCCGGCGGCATCCACCATGTCTGCGGGATCCAAGGCCAGCCCTCTCGACTCACGCTGGGCCTAATCATCGGCGTCATCATGGCAACCTCCGTCGTGGCCGCCATCAGCGGCGTGACCAAGGGCATCCGGTTTATCGCCAACATCAACACCGCATTTTTGATCGGCTTTCTAGCACTGATTTTGTTTCTTGGTCCGACGCGGTTTATTCTTGACTTTGCCGTCGAAGGACTGGGAATCTTTTTGGGCAATTACTTTCCTAAAGTGCTTTTCACCGGCGCCGCCCACCAGGAACAGTGGCCCCACGATTGGACGCAAATGATGTTTTCGGCATTCTTTGCCTGGGCGCCAATCATGGGCGTGTTTCTTGGCCGGATCGCCTACGGCTACTCCGTGCGTACATTTCTCTGCTTCAACATTCTCTTACCGGCGCTCTTCACGGGTCTCTGGATGGGCATCATCTGCGGCGCGGTTGTTCACATGGAACTCTTTGAGCAGGCCGGGCTGGGAGCCTTGCTCGATCGCAATGATCCCACGAAAGTGCTCTTTGCATTTCTGGGACGACTTCCGCTGACAGACTTTCTGGTCCCGATTCTGCTGGTGACTGCCTTCCTTTCGTTTGTGACAACAGCTGACGGCATCACCGATGCGATGAGTAATATCAGCTCCCAGGGCATCTCCCCGGAAGACTCCGAATCGAGCACTGTCGTAAAAATTGCCTGGGGCCTGCTGATTGCTGTCTTTTGCTGGATCATGACCGGGCTCGAAGGCATCCGCATGCTCTCTCATCTGGGCGGCTTTCCTGCCCTCTTTCTCTGCCTAGCGATCGCCGCTAGCGCCATTCGCGTGCTTTCCAATCCTACTCGCTACGATCTCTTGGCCCCTGGTGTGTCGACCGCTGACCGCATTTCCCCCGATACCTCCACTCCCTATGAGGCCCCTCGATGAATCTGCCCTTCGAAGAAACCCGTCAATTGCGTACCGCCACGCGGGCGATTCACTGCGGCGAGGGAGTCGATGCGGAGACCAAAGCAATCCGTCGACCGATCGTGATGGCCAACAGTTTTAAACTCAACGACACCTCGGAAACGCTCGCCGAATCATTCGCCTGGGAAAACACTCACGCCTTCAACTATCCGCGATCCCGGCATCCCAACGCCCGCTACTTAGAGGAACGATTGGCTGGATTAGAGGGAGGCGAGGACTGTGTTGTTTTTTCCAGCGGCGTGGCCGCCGTGGGAGGGGTTTTCTTCAGTCTGTTGAGTGCGGGCGACCACATGGTCAGTTCCCGCATCTGCTACATCGGCATCCATGGACTGCTTGTCGAGCACCTTGGCAAACGCTTCGGTGTCGAAGTCTCAATGGTTGACTCCACGAATGTCGAGGACGTGCGGGCCGCCATTCGCCCCACTACAAAACTCGTTCACATCGAAACGCCCTCGAATCCCACGACGCTCGTCTCCGACATCGCTGCCATTGCCGCAATCGCTCGAACGGTTGGGGCGTTGGTGACAGTCGATAGCACTTTTTCCGGCATCATCGCCCAGCAACCGCTCCTGCTTGGAGCTGATCTGGTGATGCACAGCCTGACAAAATATATCAACGGCCATGGCGACGGCTTGGGCGGTGCTGTCATCGGGCGGCAGGATCTGATCACCCGTATTCGTGATGCAGCCAGCATCCATCTCGGGGCCACCATCAATCCCTTCGGTGCGTGGCTGATGTCGCGAAGCGTAGTGACTCTCCCCTTGCGGATGCAGCGGCACTGCGAGAATGGTTTGCGGGTGGCTCAATTTTTAGAGTCGCACCCCAAAGTCAAACTGGTCCGCTATCCGGGTCTTGAAAGTCATCCCCAGCACGCCATCGCCCGGCGGCAGATGGACGGTTACGGCGGGATGCTCAACTTTATCTTGGCGGCCGAAAAGAAAGACTATTTCCGCTTTCTGGAAAGCCTGCGAGTGATCACGCACGCAGTCTGTTTGGGACACGCCGAATCGCTTGTGCAATATTATCCGCAGGAAGGCAACCATCCAGAACTCGGCGTGCTCAATTATCCGGAGGATATTGGCGAGGGCTTTCTCCGACTCAGCGTAGGCCTTGAAGATGCCAAGGATCTGATTGCAGACCTTGCCCAAGCTCTCGAAAAGATCCCTGCGCTTCGTGCTTCACCAGAAAAGCCGTGAACAACAGCCCCCGACAAACGCAGACCGCGGCTCTGTATTGGGCATGACAAGCGATCCTCCGTAACGCGAAGGTATTGGCAAAACATCACGGAAAAGAGACTTTTTTAAGGATCCCAAGCGGCATTGAGCCGGACCGCTTGGCCCACTACCCTTGTCCACCTGCCCCGACGCTGGAAATTCCAGCGGAGACACCCCCTGCTGACAAGGATGTTTTATGGCTCCCCGGCTAAGCGGTACTCGATTCGCCATCCTCATGGCTCTTTTGCTTCCACTCGTAGGCAGTGGCTGCCAGGCTCTTTTGACGGCCGCCTATTTGATCGCACCTGAAGACACGCCCGCCGAGTTTGCGGGTCTGCGTGGCAAGCATGTGGCAGTTGTCTGTAAGCCGATCGTAGAACTGGAGTTCAGCGACGCTGGCTCGGCCCGCGAACTTGCGTCGCTCGTGGGTGGACTGCTTTCGCAAAATGTCCGCAAGGCTCGGATCATTGACCAGCAGGAGATTGCCCGTTGGATCGACGAAAATGCCTGGGTTAATTTTCCCACCCTCGGCAAAGCACTCGACGCCGACTTAGTCGTCGGCATCGATCTGGAATCGTTCCACATGCACGAAGGCTCAACACTCTACAGGGGCAAGGCCACCGCACACGTACGCGTCTTTGACATTGCTCAAAAGAAGGTTGTCTACAGCAAACGATTCGACGACTTTAGCTTTCCGGCCGACAGTGCAATTCCCACAAGCGATCGCTCTGAGGCGCAGTTTCGGGCGATGTTTCTCCAGGTTTTGGCCGGCCGAATTGCACGCACTTTTCACGCTTACGACAGCCGAACCAATTTTGCCGACGACAACCTGATATTTTAAAACCCTGTTCGACTCACTTCCGAACAAGTTTTTCTAGGCAATACCTTTTCTAGGGCATACCTTTTCTAGGCATACTTTTTCTAGGCATTCCTAGATATTCTTAATCGGTCGCTTCATTTTGGGTGGAGCGAGCATTTTCTTGTTGTCGTTGGGAGGAGGTGGATTGCCGCCGCCGCCGCCGGCTGGCTTGGGCGGATCGTTCACGCCAGTGTGTTTCTCGTCCCATACATAGCCCAAAGGATTCCGCAACTCGAGGGCCGCCAAGTGAGCCCAAGGCGTGCCCGGATGGTCTTTCACAACTCGCTCTAGGTACATCGTTGCCTGCTTGGCCAGTTTATCGGTTTGCGAACCGACCGAAAGCTCCGAACTGGGCCGCAGTTGCCAAGTGTCGCTCGTGGCATCCTTAAACTTCATTCCCGACTTGGCTTGGGCGAGCATGAGATTGTAGGCCTCTGTTCGCACCTTGAGGGCTATCACCCGGCCCATCGCCAAATCGTAGCCAGCCTGCCAACGCTTTTCCTTGATCTTTTCCCGGTCGGCCACACCCGGCAAAAGTAGGTTGTAGAGTGTGGTGATCTTGGGTTCCAGAACGGCGGCTTTTTTTTGCGCCTCACCTAAAAGCTGGGCCAGTTTGCCATCGTCTTGACGAGGAAATGTCATCGTGGGGGAATCCATTGGGCTCAACTCAGAACTCTGAGCTGCTTTTACCAAGGCCTTTTTGGCAATATTTTTCTCCAGCATTTGATCGATCTGAGCTGACGAAACGTAGTCTGGCTGATACTCCCGCATAGCTTCATTTTTGAAAAAATAACGCAGTTGCGAAGACATTGCAGCGGTTTGATTGTCGCTCACGCGGCCCTCTGCATTTCGATTTGCATGGACACAAAAATAAATACCCCCGGTATTGCCACAGAGTTTAGAAAGACTAAACGGCCCAAATCCGGAGTCGATCGGCTCGTCTGCAGCATTGCCCGAACGCACCCGTACCACCTCTGGGTAAAGCGTTTCTGGCCCCTGCTCGACCACAGCCCATTGCACATCGGAATCGTAGCGGGGATCAAATTCAACGAATTTTGTTTTCACATCTCGCTGGCCAAAGGGAGCAGGCACGCCCACAACGTAGACAGGAATTCCTAAGGCCCGGCAACCGACGGCCGTTTGATCGGCGAGCGGTTGATCGTTGCCCACTTCGTCAGTGAACACAATGATCATTACATTCTTTCGCGGAGAATTGGTGCGATGCACCTTGGCAAAATTGGCCGCCGCACCAATCGCCGTAAATGTCATTTCTGCACCTGATTCGTCAACCGGGATCGAATCGATGGCCTTCACAACATCATCCACCTCGTCTGTCAACTTCTGCGTGATGAGGGTCACGGTCTTGCCAAAAGCTACAACGATGTTGGAGAGCTCTGGTCTATTTTGCTTCGAGCGATTAGCGCCGAGTTCTTCAAACACGCGATCGAGTCGCGAGGAGATTTCTTTGCGCTGCGCCGAGAGACTCACCGACTGGTCAAACACCCAGCACACAAGCGTCGGCCGCTCCTCAAGCGAACGGGCGATTTCAGCGGTCAATCTGTCGACGGCCCCACTTGCACCGGTCGTTCCAACTCCCGAAGCGCCCTTGACGACAACATTCGCATCCATCTGCTGCCCTGTGGGCAAAGCATCGCTTAGATCAAGCTGGATATCACTGACACTGTCGTCGGCCGTCACTGGCACAACAGACACATCAGCAAAAACGGGTGCAATTGCCTCCGCCATGTCGATGCTCTGCTCGCTCTGGGCGCCGATTGTCTCGGGAATGTTATCGGAGATGGCAATGGCTTGAGCCGGTTCCAGCACATCCTCGGCGGCGATGGATGTGATCGTGATCTTGGGGTCGGTCTTAGGTAGTTGGCCCAGACCCACAAGCGCCAGCGACAAAAGCACAACAACGTGAATCATCAAGCTGACCGCCCAAGCAGGGGTATCGCCATCAAGAGGGGTTTCTTCCTCGCCGGTGTACTGCTGCCACCAGTTTTTGGCTTGATTGATCAGACTCATAGGTTTCTCCACACATAAAGGGCGTAAAGGCGATTGGGACTTCGGCTTAACTTCCAGATCCTTGCGGCCTGGCTTCATCCGCGGCACCACTCTCTTTTGAATTGGCCCGCTTTTCATTTTTCCCTAGTTTATTCGGTTCTAGTAGTCTAATCTATTCCACGATGGTAGCGCTGGCTCTAGCCCACGGCGGGCGGTTGGGTGGGCAAAAAAACGATCTCATGCGGCTTAAAAGGCGGTAAATCGGCGTTTTTGTCAGCTCGCGACACTCCGTTCTTAAATCTCTCAGGAGGGAACCTCCATTTATGTCGTTTTTTGGCGAATCATTTCGTTTTTACACTCCTTTTATCTTGGCATTCTGGTTGCCGTCGAGCCCTGTGGCTGTTGCAGCACCACCTGTTGCAGCACCACCTGTTGCGAATCCCAGCCAAAAATTGCAACTCGAAACGTCTGACGGCCTGGCACTTTCAGCACGGTATTACGCTGTTGCACCGCAAAAGCCGCTGGCGACCGTTCTCTTGCTGCACGACTTGGAGGGCTCGCATAAAACAGTCGATCCCCTTGCAAAGTTACTGCAAAAAAATGGCTTTGCCGTTGTGGCACCCGACCTACGGGGTCACGGTGACAGTACATTCCGTCGGGGGATTGGCGGCAAAGTCGAGACGCTCGACGCCAAAACACTGAAACGGCAGGAACTCGAAGCAATCCCTGCAACCGCTGGCGGACGCGTACGCGAACAAGCGGAGTTCCGCGGCGATATCGAAGCTGTCCGCAACTGGATTAGTAATAAATCAACCAGTGGCGAACTCGATATCCAGCGACTCTGCGTGATCGGCTCTGGCACTGGCGGCACGCTGGCCGCTTTGTGGACGGCAGCAGACTGGGCCTGGCCGCCAATAGCTACAGGTCCCCAAGGACAGCAAGTTCGAGCCCTTGTGTTGATCAGTCCTACATGGGCAGCAAAGGGAATTTCTATTGTGCCTGCCCTGACCAGCGAAGGACTTAAATTTCAGATTCCAATCATGGTCATCGGCGGCGAAGGCGACCGCGATGCCAGTAAAGTTTTTGATCAACTCAAACGCTTTCGCCCACAGTCATGGTTTCAGCAGCGAGGCGATCGCAGCGAGAAGTCGCCAAAATTAGAGAATGCCGCTAAAGCCACGGCCTTTTTAATGCAGTTAGAAACAGGGCTCTCTGCTGACAAACTGGCTTCCGATCGGACCGCAAACGCTGCCGCTCGGATCCAAACTTTTTTCACGCTTGTGCTGGATCCGAAGGACGAATAAAACCCGGCTCAAGGGAGCCGCAACTCCATGCCTGGAACGAGCAGTTCGGGGCTCCTGAGCCGATCGCGATTGGCGGCCCAGATGGAATCGGCTCGGGCCCGATCGCCGTAAAAACGCTGGGCCAGTGAGGCCAGCGATTCGCCTAGGCCAACTCGAACGGTTCCTGGCCGAACTGGCCCGGGAACCGGTGCGATCGCTTGCGGAGGCGGGGGAGTCGCTAACCATGACGCAGCCGGTAACACCCCGGCCCCGTTGTCTCTCTGCGGCATTCCAGCCTGCACGATGGCCGCATTGGGCTCGATCGATTCGCTGCCTCGTCCGAGGCGAGTGGCCGGCACCGTCCAGGACGGGGGCATGCGGAGTTCCAGCCCGATCGGCAGCAGTTCTGGATTGGGCAGTCGATCTCTATTGGCCGCCCAGATTGCCGACGCAGCACCGGGATGACCGTACACGCGCGTGGCAATGCTCGTCAGATCGTCACCGTCGCGGACGATCACCGCCGTCGCTGCCGGGGACGGCGGCACAACAGGAGCCAGTGCGGCCTCCGTCAGTGGCGATGATTCCTGAGAAGGCAGGCTGGCTCCCCCGGTCGCCGCTAGCGGCGGGTTGTGCGCCGACCAGCCAACCGTCAGCGGCGGAGGAGCCTGGGCGTCCAGCAACGGGGGTGGTGGGATGTCGAGCGTGGAACGGTAGGTGGTGTCGAGGCCCGGAGCAGCATGTGATCGATCATCTGGCCTGACGGGCAAGGGCGGCGGTGGCGTGGGGGGCAGATACGCCTGCGGTAGCGACGGCGGTGCTTGAATCGATTGGGCGACGGCCGAAGAGAGCGGGGTTTCCTCGATTGTCAGATCCGATGTTTGTCCGGCCGAGCCAAACAAACCAGCTGGACGGGAATCGGGAATTGTATGAGAGCCCGCGCCTCCAAACGATCGATTCGTATGAACCGGAGCGGACTGTCCTTCCAACCCGACAGCCTCTGGCTCGGATGCAGATGGAACGGAGCCTGTGGCCGACGAATCGAGAGACCGGCAATAGGCTAAAACCACGGCTGACACGAATGGGCCGGCGAGTATCGCACCACCGGCCACAAGCGACACGCCGATCAGAAATCGAACTGTTTGCACCACCTTAGCCATTGTCCTTGGGATTCCTGATCCGGATGCACCGGACGCGAGCCACACTCGAAAAAGTATGCGTCGCACATTCCCCCGGGGCCAATCGCCTAAGCTCCGAATGGCCTACAACTATTTTGGCCCAGCCATACCATTCGGCAGATCTGTCCCGCTTAGCATCGTTGCCCCAAGCGGCTTGCACGGCAAAGTTTCCCTAGAATGCCAGGTCGCGGTTGGCCATCGCCGGCATGTGCTGCCTCAGGTCAAGGGAAACGATCTTCTCAGGCGGGCTGGGCCGAAGACCGACCGGTTGCCCCTCGCGTCCGTGGAACAACAGCCCTCTGCTGGAGCCAGAGCACAATTGGTGAGGCGATGTAGATCGTGCTGTAGGTGCCTGTGATGATGCCGATGAGCATCGCAAAAGCAAACGCATGAATGCCCTGCCCTCCAAACAAAAACAAGATGAGCGTCGCCAAGAACGCTGTACCCGAGGTGAGGATCGTGCGACTGAGCGTCTGATTCACAGCCTTGTCAATCATCTCCGCTGAGACCACCGGACTCTTGCCGCGAATCTCTCGAAGGCGATCAAAGATCACGATCGTGTCGTTGATCGAGAAACCGACGATCGTCAACAATGCCGCCACAACATCGAGGCTGATTTTGAAATCGTCAATCAACGCCCAGCCCATGAAAGGCGCAATAAATTTGCTGAGTGCCAGACAGGCAACCGTCACGAGCACGTCGTGGGCCAAGGCC
Source organism: Planctomycetota bacterium (assembly GCA_003670865.1). Classification (GTDB taxonomy): domain Bacteria; phylum Planctomycetota; class Planctomycetia; order Pirellulales; family UBA1268; genus BAIKAL-G1-2R. The sequence continues at coordinate 10,369 of QWQJ01000037.1, forward strand.
ACAACGGCCGCCAGCCCAAACGCCACATTTTGAAATCGAACCCAGACATAGAGCACAATCATCAGCATGCTTGCCAAGAGCGCGTAGACAGCCGTCACCTTGGTGTTACCAGCCACTTTTCCACCGATCATATTGGCCGAAAGATAAACCGGCGTGCCAGCCAGTTTCTGCGCCACAGCTTCCAACATCTGACGGGTCTTGGCCACCTCGAGCGTCGTGGAAAAAGCCCAGTTGCGATACGACCTAGTGCGGCTGGTCATGCCTTCGGCTTGGAGCTCAAAGGGCACATCGCCAATCCCCTCGGCCTCAAGGGCATCCTTGATCGTAGATCGTAAGGTGGCAAGGTTGATCTTCTCCGGAAAGTCAAGGGCCACGGCCGTTGAGAGCGCCTCAGAATTGGCCTGCTGGGCAGCGTCCTTCTGTGAGTCGACGCTCCGTTTTTCGTCATCTTCTTTCTTGACTGCTGTGGGAGATGCTGTTGAGACAATCTCGCCAAACCCCATCGAGTAGGTCGCCAATCTTCCGGGGAATGCCTCTTCTAATTTTTGCTCAACTTCTAAGCCACTTCGCAAAGAAGTGTCGATTTTGTAACGCAGATCGGGCACGCCATCCATGCCTGTGATCGCACTCACAGCCACATCGGGCAGTCCCGCCACAGCTGTGCGCACGTCAGCCACATCCATGCCCTTGTCGGCCTTAAATGCCACCTGCACGCTCGCGCCACCCGTAAAGTCGATGTCAAAGAGTCCTTGGCTACGCTGCATCGCACCGGCCACTCCCAGCAGAATAAAGGCCGTTGAACCGATGATGGCCGGCTGCATCCACGAAACAAACTTAAAATTCGGCTGACCAAAGAGCCGTGCCATCGAGAGCTTTGATATCCATCGGTTGCGCTCTGCCAAATCAAAAAGCACCCGCGAACAAAAAACCGCCGTAAAGAGGTTGAGCGTGAGACCTAGGATCAGCGTGACGGCAAATCCCTTCAATTGATCGGTGCCAATCGCAAACAGTACGACGCCGGTGATCAAGGTTGTCAGGTTTGAGTCCACGATCGTGGCAAAGGCCCGCTGAAAGCCGTTGCGAATCGCCATCCGCAGCGCCGCCCCGCGATCGACCTCCTCACGCATGCGTTCGTAAATCAGCACATTGGCGTCGACCGCCATGCCGACTGAAAGCACGAGCCCAGCCAATCCTGCGAGAGTGAAGGCCGCCTTCACTGAAATCATCAGGGCAATCACCAACACGACATTGAGTAGCACAGCCAGATCGGCAACGAATCCAGAGAAACGGTAGTAGGCCAGCATGAACGAGAGCACAACGATCATTGCCAAGAGCATCGCTCTGGCCCCGGAGCGAATCGTATCGGCACCGAGTTGCGGACTGATCTTCTGCTCGCTGATCGGCTCGCTGTAGAGGGCTGCGGGCAGACTACCCGCATTCAGCACGCCCACCAAAAACTCTACGTCGGCCTGCTTGAAACTGCCGGTGATTTGGCCGTCACCAGAAATCGTGCTCTGGAGCGTGGGAGCCGAGAGCAGCGTGTCGTCGAGCACGATCCCCAACCGACTCGTCAGACGATTGGCTTTGTCAGGCTGGTTCTGGCCTGTCAGTGTGCCAAACAGTGCCGCGCCCGAGGAGTTGAACGAAAAGTTGACGCATGGCTGGAGATTACTGTCATAGCTCGACAGGGCACGCACTAAGTAGCCGCCGGTGACATTGAAACGGTCGAGCACAACCAGCGCTTCAACACGACCGTCGGCAGTGGCCCGAGTGACCAGACCCCTATTTTCTGAAGGATCCATTTTAGCCGTATCGAGTTGCACCCAGTGGCCGATCGGACGACCCTCTGCACTGACTGTCGTGCCGGCAGAGCGGGTGGCACATTCGATCACCTGTTTGTGGCGGGGATCCTCTGGATTGGCCGTGATGCGAAACTCTAGCACGCCGGCGCTCGAAACGATTCGCTTGATCAGATCGACTTCTGCCTGATCTACATCGGGCACAATCACTTCCAGCTGATCTAGGCCGTAGCGACGCACGGTGACCTCTTTTTGACCACCCGGATTGACGCGACGGCTGACGGCCGCCACAAGTTTATCCATGTCGATTGGGGCTGCCCGACCCAGCACGTCAAACTCGAGCGATAACTCCTTGCCGGCCTCACTACGACTGGCCAACCGCACCTGGGCATCGCCGAAGTCAAGTTTTTCGACCGACTTCAAAAATGACTCTCTGGCCACGGCATCGGTCGTGTCGAGGCTGACGGCAATGCGACCATCCGCAGTGCGAACGGCTGTACCCAATCGGCCCTCCTGTTTTTCAAGGAGCTGTTCAATCTTACCAATGCAGTCATCGACCTCGCCCTTCACCCGCTTTGATGCATCGATCTCATAGACGAGGATCACGCCCCCTTTTAAGTCGATGCCCAGTCGTGGCGGCCAGCCCATAGCCATAATCACAATGCCTGCAGTCAGCGCAACCAAGACCGTTGCCATGCGGCCCCACATGTCGGCAGCCCGCAGTCGCTTGGAGAGGAGCCAGGCCAGAAGTGTCGGTACAGCGATTGTCAGCACGGTGATCGGTAACATCATCGAACCTTGGCGATACCATGGCAGCACTAAGGTGGTGGCTGCCGATGCTGCTTCTGTCGCTGCCGACACCACCGCCGGAGCGGCTTGTGTCACAACGCTTTCTGCTTGAGCAAACAAGTGAACGGGCAGGCAAAAAAGATTCATTCGATTTTCTTTCAGTCTTTATTATATGGAGAGAAGATCTGTCTGAGCGAGAGTCTGTTGTCGTCACGCACTTGTGGGAGCTGCTTCGGATGCGTCTGCGAGCACCTTGGCGATGCTCGCGAGAGTGACGGTGATCTTGACGTTGCCCGAGTCGTCAACTTTCAGCAAAACGCGATCAGCCTCACGCTCGACATTGGCAACCGTGCCGTAAATGCCGGAACTCGTGACAACGCGGTCATTTTTCTTAAGCGACAAGAGCAGTTCTTTTTGCTGCCGCATCCGCTCCCGTTCGGGTTTGTAGAGAAGCACCCATGCCACCACGACAATCAAAACCATTGGCAGATACTGGATCATGAGTTCCAGCGGCCCCGGCTGCGGATTGCCGCCGCGACCAGCAGCCTGCGCCAGCAGCATCGCCGGTGATATTATTTCTGCAAAAAGGATTTCCGAAAAACCGATCGAAAGCAGTGGCGGCATTGACGACTCAGGCTCGGGGAACAACAACTCGGGAGAAGATTCGCGCACCGGCGCGGCTTCGCTGCAAACGGCAAATGTAGTGGTCTTGCCAGCGATCGCCAAGACCGGCAGAGCTTTTGCTGTATTGTCGGTCGGAAGCCCAGACCAATCGAGTCGCCAGCCGACGTGTTTGGCAAGAGCCTTACGGATAACGCGAGCGGATCTGATCGCAGACATCGACAAATCGATCGGCTACAATCGCTTCTCGCAGCATTGCCACCAATCGCTGATAAAATGTCAGGTTGTGGATCGATGCCAATATGGGCCCGAGCATCTCTCCGGACATAAAGAGGTGTCGGAGATAGCTTCGACTGTGCTGGCAGGCGCGGCACGGACAGCCCTCCTCCAGGGGTCGCTGATCGCTGGCATGGCAGGCATTGCGTAGCCGGACGGGCCCTTGAAATGTATAGGCGAGTGAATTGCGACCGCACCGCGTCGGCAGCACACAATCAAACATGTCGATGCCCGCTGCCACAGCCGCCACGATGTCGCGTGGCTGACCGACGCCCATCAGATAGCGGGGCTTGTCGGACGGGAGGTGGGGCACCGTGGCCTCAAGCGCTGCAACCATGGCTTGCGGCCCCTCGCCGACAGACAGGCCACCGACGGCATAACCGGCAAACGGCATCTGGCAGAGTGCCTCAGCGCTCTGTTGTCGTAGGTCTGGTTCCAGCCCACCCTGCACAATGCCAAAGAGAGCCTGATCCTCGCGGACGTGGGCAGTCACGCATCGCGTTGCCCATCGCAGCGATCGCTGCATGGCACCTTCCACGCGGCTGCGTTCGGCAGGCAAGGCAATCACTTCATCAAGCTGCATGGCTATGTCAGCGCCAAGTTGCTCTTGGATCTGCATCGATAATTCGGGGGTGAGATGGACCGCACTGCCGTCGAGATGCGAGCGGAAGAAAGCCCCTTCCTCGCTAACACGCACCTGCTTTGCCAAGCTAAAAACTTGGAAACCGCCGCTGTCGGTGAGCGTCGGGCCCGACCATCCCATAAACTTTGCCAGACCGCCTGCCTGCTCAACAATTTTTTCGCCAGGACGAAGATGAAGGTGGTATGTATTGGCCAGCAGCATGCCGGCGCCTGTTTCTGCCACGCGGCCGATATCGACGCCCTTGACGCTAGCCGCCGTGCCAACAGGCATAAAAAGAGGCGTCGGTACGCTGCCATGCGAAGTTGTCAGAAACCCCGCGCGGGCACCACACAGGTCAACAGCCTCGACGCGAAAGCTCAGGTGTGAACTCATGCCCAGCCCACGGGGATTAAAAAATCCCTAGAGCCTCAAGGCTGTAACGGACAACCAAGCCGGCCACAACAACGCTCACCATGCTCATCAGCTTGACCAGAATATTGAGGCTCGGGCCGCTGGTGTCCTTAAATGGATCCCCCACGGTGTCGCCCACAACAGCAGCCTTGTGGGCATCGGTGCCCTTGCCGCCATGAACGCCCGACTCAATATGTTTCTTGGCATTGTCCCACGCGCCGCCAGCGTTGGCCATAAATACTGCCACGCAAAAGCCGGTTGTGAGGCCGCCTACCAAGAGACCCATCACCCCTCCGACGCCGAGTAACAGGCCCACAACCACCGGCACAAACAACGCCAAGAGCGATGGCAAAACCATCTCCCTCTGGGCCGCCTTGGTGCTGATCGCCACGGGCGTTGCATAGTCGGGCATTTCCGTTCCGGCCATGATGCCCGGCTTCTCGCGGAACTGTCGGCGAACCTCTTCCACCATGCCCTTTGCGGCCCGACCCACAGCCTTCATGGTCAGGGCACAAAACACAAATGTGCTCATGGCGCCAATAAAGAGGCCAACAAGCACCTTTGGATTCATTAATGTCACATCGTAGTGACGCATGTAGTCGGCCATTCTGGCCTGCTTGACGGCAACGATACGGCCAGCACTCTCAAGGTCTTTTAAAGCGGCCTCGTCTGGCATGTTTTGAATCAGCGTGCTGTTGGGCAGCTTTTTAAATTCGGGGATTGCCTTGCTATCCAGCACCATCCACGTGGCGTTCTTCTCGGGCTTGGAACCAATCTGCACCGCGATGCCCTTTGATAATTTTACCCACTGCTTGGCGGCTAGCGTCGTGAGCTTACCGTCGACCAGCAGTCGCTGATCGTCTTGGCCTTCGATGTGCTCGGCGACAACTTGGCCCCAGCGATCAAAACCAATCCGCACTTCTTCAATGTACGCTGCCAAGAGCGCTAAGGCCGTCAGCGCTGCCGAACCAATCGCGAATCCCTTGCCAGTCGCCGCAGTCGTATTACCCAAGGCATCGAGCGCGTCGGTGCGTTCCCGCACCACTTCCGGAAGTCCCGCCATCTGGGCATTGCCGCCTGCATTGTCGGCAATCGGCCCGTAGGCGTCGGTGGCCAGCGTGATGCCAAGCGTTGAAAGCATGCCTACAGCCGCGATACCCACGCCGTAAAGGCCTAGGGCAAACGTATTGGGATTCTCAAAATCAAAGTTGTTGGCAAAGCCAAACGATAGGAGCGTGGCAACGCCCGTGATCAAAACAGGGGCCCATGTGCTCAGCATACCCTCGGCAATGCCACCAATGATGATCGTGGCCGGGCCTGTGAGAGCCTGATCGGCTAGCTCTTTGGTCGGCGCGTATTCATTGCTGGTGGAATATTCAGTCCACTTGCCAATCAGCCAGCCAGCCACCAGCCCGACAATCACGCTCAAGGCAACGCCGATATGACTCCAGCCGATCAGCAGGAAGGTAATGACAAATGACGCCCCTACAATGGCAGCCGTCGACATGTTAATGCCCCGAGCGAGGGCAGCCAGTAAGGCTTTCTGCGAGGAGTCTTCTTTGGTGCGCACCTGCCAGATACCCCAGATTGAGAGCAGCGTGCCGACTGCGGCGATGATCATCGGCAGGAAAAGGGCCGCCATCTGCATGCGGTAGTCTTCCGGCGTAACGCCCTGAAAGGCTGCCACACCAAGCGCGGCGGTAGCCAGAATACTGCCGCAGTAACTCTCATAAAGATCGGCCCCCATGCCGGCGACATCGCCCACGTTATCACCGACATTATCGGCAATCGTAGCGGGATTGCGGGCATCGTCCTCGGGAATATTATGCTCGACCTTGCCGACTAAGTCGGCGCCGACATCGGCAGCCTTCGTGAAAATACCGCCGCCCACGCGGGCAAACAGGGCCTGCGAACTAGCCCCCATGCCAAAGCACAGCATCGTGACGGTGATCTCTTCCAGAGAGAGCGGTTGAAATCCCAACGATGGTACAAGCCAGTAGAGGATGAAAAACCAGAGCATGATGTCGATTAGCCCCAAACCGACGACCGTCAGTCCCATGACTGCACCCGAGCGAAAGGCCACCTGCAATCCCTCATTGAGACTTCGCTCGGCGCCAGCGGCGGTGCGATTGCTGGCTAACGTGGCCGTTTTCATACCAAACCAGCCGGCCAGACCGGAGAAGAAACCACCCGATAAAAAGGCAAACGGCACCCACGCACTTTGCACTTTGAGCACAAAAGCCATGATCGCCAGAAGCAAGAAAATCACTAAGAAAAAGCCGGCCACAACCTTGTACTGCTGCTTCAGATAGGCATCGGCACCGGTTCGCACATAACCGGCAATTTCAATCATGCGTGGCGTGCCTGGATCTTGGCTTTTCATCCAGAGGAAAAATTGCCACGCCTGAAAAAGTGCCATCACGGCACAGCCCATCGCCAACGCCCACCAAAAACCAAATCGTCCAAACAGCCACATGCTCTCCGTAGCGACAACATTTTCAGCGATGGCAGTCGCGGCGACGGGGGCATCGGCGGCCCCAGCAAGCGTCGGAAGAAGAATGGAAAAAAAAGCGGCGATGGCCAGCAAAAAAATAGTCGAGAGCTTCACGGTGCGGATGACTCCAAAAGGATAGATGCGGGGTGTGGGAGATTTGCTGAGAAAATCCGGGGGAAAAAAGAGTCGAAGAACTTAGAGGGAATCTAATCCCGGGCAATTTATACTGTCAAACCTGTCCGACAAATGCTGCTCATACTGGAGGCACTTTGTCCCTAGGCTGGCCCAGTGGACGGCATGGCCGGGGCTTTGCCGATCGAGTGGTAGACAAATCCTTTGGCCTGCATCTCGGCTGGGGAGTAGAGATTGCGGCCGTCAAAAATCGTGGGAGACCGCATGCGACGGGCCATCTCGTCGAAGTCTGGCCGGCGAAAATCGCCCCACTCGGTCACAATTGCCAAACATTCCGCGCCGTCGAGAGCCTCCATTGCGCCAGCAGCATAGGAAAGACGATTGCCGTAGATCGACCGTGCATTGGCCATCGCCTCAGGATCGTAGACCGTGATCGACGCGCCGCTGGCCAGCAATCGCTCAATCAAGTCAATCGCCGGGGCATCCCGAATGTCGTCGGTGCGAGGCTTAAAGGCCAGCCCCCAGATGGCAATCGTACGACCGCTGAGTTGGCCGCCAAAGTGAGCCGCAACTTTTTCACCGAGCACTTGTTTTTGGGCCAGGTTTGTTTCGTGTACCGCCGTCATCACTCTCGGCAAAATGCCGTTGTCGCGGGCCATCGCGGCCAAGGCCTGCACATCCTTGGGAAAACAACTGCCTCCGTAGCCCGCGCCGGGGAAGAGAAAGGCAAACCCGATGCGGCTATCGTGACCGATGCCACGACGCACATCATCGATGTCGGCTTCGATCCGCTCGCAGAGGTTTGCTACTTCGTTGATAAAACTGATTTTGGTAGCCAAAAGAGCGTTGGCCACGTACTTGGTCATCTCGGAACTCTCCGGTGACATCACCAAAAATGGATTTTCCGTTCTCAAAAACGGTGCGTAAAGATTTCGTAGCACATCGGCCACAGCAGCACTACGCACGCCCACAACCACTCGATCGGGCTTCTGAAAATCCTCGATCGCCGCCCCCTCTTTGAGAAACTCCGGATTACTGGCCACCAAGCACTCTCTGCCGGTGCGGTCTTTCAGCCGCCGCTCGATGCCGGCGCATGTTCCCACCGGCACTGTGCTCTTGGTAACCACAACCGCCTTAGAATCCAAGTGGATCGCGAGTGAGTCAATGACCTTCCAGAGCGTTGTGAGATCGGCCGAACCGTCGGCAGCGGGGGGCGTGCCAACGGCTAGAAAAACGATCTCGGCAGCCTTGATCGCTGTGGCTGGATCGGTCGTAAAACGCAGGCGACCAGCGGCGGTATTCCGCACGACGAGCTCTTCCAGACCGGGCTCAAAAATCGGGATTTCCCCGTGTGTAAGCCGAGCCACCTTTTCGGCTTCGATGTCGAGGCAGGTGACGGTGTTGCCGCTATCGGCAAAGCAGGTGCCCGTGACAAGACCGACGTATCCCGTGCCTACAATCGCAATCCGCATACAAGCGTTCCCCGGGCATTATCAGTTCATTATCTGTCGCACTGTGGCGGAGTATCAGGTGACGGTGTCGACCGCTGCGCTGTCTGTATCGTCAGCCTCTTCCACTTCACCCGGCGGCACATGGACAAGGGCGGCGAGCGAGTCTGACTCGTCGAGCCGCATGATCCGCACGCCTTGCGTGTTGCGACCAATCGACTTGATCTCCCGGACATTGACCCGCTGAATCTTTCCCCTCGCCGTCATCATAAGCACCTGATCATCGTCTCGCACCGACACGATCGAGACTACATCGCCGTTACGTTTGGTTGTCTTGATGTCTCGCACTCCCTTACCGCCTCGCCGCTGGGTGCGGTATCTGGCCGTGCTGGCGCTGCCTGCGGCGTCCTCTCCCTCCGACTGACCCTCGTCAGCTGGAGTCTCCTCCACGGCTGGCTCGTCGACGGCACTCTCGTCGCCGTCGGCTTCGTCTGCCGGCCCAGGGCCCGACGGCTCAGTGCCAGCGCCAAATGGCGTGCGTTTGCCAAAGCCCTGCTCGCAGACAGTGAGCAGCGTGGCGTCGGGTTCGGCTACAACCATACCCACGAGACTGTCGCCGCTGGTCAGCCGAATCCCGCGTACGCCGCTGGTGTCTCGCCCCGTTGGCCGCGCATCGGATTCGGAAAACCGTATCGCCATTCCCTTGGCCGTGGCCAGCACGAGTTCGTCGCCAGGCCCCGTCACAACGGCATCAACAAGCTCATCGTCTTCTTTAAGCTTGATGGCGATCAAGCCCTTGGTGCGGCGACGGCGATACTGCTCGAGTGCGGTTTTCTTGACCATTCCTTTGCGGGTCGCCAGCATCAAACATTGATTGGGGTCTTCAAAGCCCGACACGGCCCGGCAATCGGCCACCTTTTCGCCCGTCTCAAATTCCAGTAGGTTGACAAGTGCTCTACCCTTGGAATCGCGGGCCAATTCCGGCAGTTCAAAGACTCGCATCGAAAAGACTTTTCCCAACGTCGTAAAGACGAGCAACCAGTCGTGCGTGCTGGCCACAAATAAGTGCTCAATCGGATCTTCGTCGTTCGACCGCGCACCAGTCAGCCCCCTGCCTCCGCGACGCTGCGCCCGGTAGGTATCGGCTGGCGTACGCTTGATGTAGCCCGCGCGGCTGATCGTCACGACCATCGTGGCCTCAGTGATCAATTCCGCCATTTCACGAATGTCGCCGGCCTCGCCGCTGATCTCAGTGCGCCGGTCGTCGGCGTGCTTGGCTTCTAGTTCCACAATATCCTGCCGAATCAGCGCCTTGATATTGGCTTCTGCGGAAAGAATACGGCGGAATTCGACAATTTTTGTCAGCACTTCGTGGTGCTCGCCGGTCAGCTTTTCCTGCTCCAAATTGACCAACTGGCCGAGCGTCAATCGCAGGATGGCATCGGCCTGCACAGGCGACAGGCCGTAGACCTCCGCAACGCCTCGCTCCTCCTGCATGATCGCAAAACCCTCAGCGCCTAGCGCTCGCTCCAGCAGCGCGGCAGCCGTCTGGATCTGCGTCAACCGCTCCTTAGCTTCAGCCTGCGACTTGGAACTACGGATGATCTTGATCACCTCGTCAATATTGGCAAGCGCGACAAGCAACCCTTCCAGGGTGTGCTTGCGGTTCTTCGATTTGGCGAGCAAAAATTGCGTGCGGCGGCGAATCACCGTCGTGCGGTGCCGAAGGAATTCCTCCAGCATATTTTTGAACGAGAGAACGCGCGGCTTGCCGTCGACGAGCGCTAAAAAGATGAGTGAGAATGTTGTTTGCAGTGACGAAAACTGATAGAGCTGATTGAGCACCACATCA
>QWQJ01000115.1 GCA_003670865.1 Planctomycetota bacterium
CACTGGCCGCCTTTGTACCCTGATTGCCAATCCTCACGACATACTCCGTCAGGCCATCGACTTCGATCGGATCCTCGCTGTCGGTAACTTCAAAATTGAGTGCTGCCACGCCCTCTACATCAACGGTGTGCGACGCTTGATCAGAGAGTCCGTTGGCCGTCCGGGCTGCTGCTACGATTTTTTGGGGTCCCAGGGCGATCGGCATAACCACCATTTCTACGCTGCCAATCTCTGCAGCTGGAAGCTCTTCCAGACTCCAGAGCACCAGATGCTGGCGGTCATCGTAGTAGCCGGAATTATTGGCCCGCACAAACTTCATTCCGAGTGGCAACTGAGCCGCGAGTTCAATTCCTTTTGCTGAAGCGGTGCCAGCATTGGCCATCGAGAGCACGCAGGTGGCCGGTCGCTGGAGGTACCGCCGCATCGGCATTTCGACCGTGAGCTCAAGCGTCGGCGCTGTAATTTCTATTCGTACCAGTTGGTCAATTTCAATCTGTCCGTCAGCGCGTGCAACGAGCCTCACCGAATGGACACCCGGACCAACGGAGGTCAGCACAAGGTCGATCACTCGTGATTCACCGGGACGCAGTTGTCCAATGTCGAATTCTAGTTCGCGACCAGCTTTGTGCGTGACTCCCTCAGGCAATGCTCCCTCCAGCACAACGCCCGTAGCCACGCCCGTGCCAGGATTTGAGATTTTGATTGAGAGCTGGATATCCTTGCCAATCAGCACCGGCTTGGGGGCTGATGCTTCAAGGCGTATGTCGGGTTTTGTCGCACGAGATCGCACCGACGCATCAGCGCGAAATGTGACGCTCGCTATGCTGCCAACCTCTCCTTCGGCAACAGGCATCACCTCCATCGCTACGCGTGCTTCCGCACCCGGGGGCATGGCACCGATGGCCCAGATGAGTTCGCCTGATGGTGTCGCGGCAGAGAGTGACGAACCTGCTCCGTTTGTTGGGGCTGGAGTGGCTGGTGGCGACGTGGCAATCAGCGTTGTGCCAGTAGGAACGGTATCGCGGAGCGTGACGCTTTGCGCGGGAGCACTGCCGACATTGCGCACGAGAATCTCGTAGCGAGCCGCCTTGCCCACTTGCACTTCGCGTGGGCCACGCTTTTCGACAGTCAACTGCGGCGTCTGTACGCCCTCGAGTTGCAACGGCCCGGGCCGTCCCTGGCCACTCAAACCACTGCCCTGTGTGGATGTCGGCTGGTCAGCAGGCATCTCTTTTTTGTCGGGCAACACAAGCGGAGGAGCAGCAGCAAACGGCATCACTGGGGGGCGCAGAGTGTTCGTGGGGCTGGCGGCTTTGGATGCCGCTAGAGCCTGCGCGTTCAAGGGTACGACAGCAGGCGGTGCAACAGCAGGTGGTGGAGTTGGCGCGATTGCCGTTGGGGGCGGCACGAAGGCAGCCGGCGGTTCGATATCGGTGACAGCTGGCAGCTCTGCTGCTTCTACGCCCGCAAGCTTTGGGTCTTGAGATTGCCTTGCTGGTAGGAGAGGTGCTGGCTCGGCACTGGGATCGAGCAAGTCGTTCGCGATCTCTGTTTCGGGCTCATCTTCGACACTCTCGCCGATGGGAGGCTCCACGTTGAGTGGCTGTTGGGCCTCTGCTTTTGAAACCGAAAACCGCGAGAGCTTGGCCGCTGTTGCCGATGCGGGCATGACTTCTGTGGGTATGTCGAGCGATGCCGGCTGCGCAGGGTAAGGGTTCTCGTGAATCGGTTCATCTGCCGTCGAGGGATTCGCTGGTGGATTGGGCTGCCAGCCTGATTCGTTGGCAGCACTTGGAGTGTGGGATTTGGGATCGATAAACCGCCCCGGCTCCGTGACGACGGCGGCTGCATCAGGACTGGATGGCAAAGGAATCACGTTATTGCCCAGACGGCCAATGCCCATCGCCCAGACAAGGCCAAAGCCAACGCAGGCGCATGTGATCGTGCCAATCACAATTGGCCAGTGGGACTGTTTTTTTGAAACCACAAGATTCTGCCGGGATGGTCGATCAGGCATCGTTAGAAACCCTTGCAAGGTGACAGGCTTAGCGCATGCCAGTGGCGTCGGCAAGCAGACGAATGAGGGAGTACCAGAGCCGTCCACAGAGGTGAAGGTCAGTTGGCTGACTCGTAGTCAATTGGGATAGAGGGCGCAGCGGAGGGGGCACAGAGAAGCTGGTGAAGATGGAAATGAAACTTCCCCAGTTTGCCACCGTAGTTACCCGCCGAAATAGCCAAGATTTCAGGAGCTACTGCCGCGCGAATGCCTGCCACCATGCTGGCGGCAACGGCCTCTTCATCGCAGCCGTCAAGAACGATTTCCAGGGCACATGCAGCCCCATCCACAAGGCTTGTTTCTGTGCGTCCGACAAGCGACGGACAAAATGCTTCGTTGGTTGAGGCTCGCAGAGCTTGATACCGCGAGCCAACTTTACTGCCCGAACGCACCACTCCGCCGGGAAAGGGCGTGATCGTGCCCGATAGCAGCGAGATTGCAGCAACTGCGCGCTGTGCTGCCCAAAGCGTCGACTCCAGCGATCGACCCTGCAGAATAAAGTTGCCACCGCCCACGCCTTTTTCGACACCAATCGATTCCTCGACAAGAAATTCCCCCTCCATCACGGGCACGCGCCAATAGCGACGGCCATCGACCACTTTTGTCTTTTCAAATCCGTCGCCAAAAAAGCGAATGTGGGAGCCCAGAGGCGCCCGTTCTGTCGCCGTTGGCAGGCCGTCGAATACACTCACTGTCGGACAGGTGAGGAGGCACTGGGCAGTGCGATTGGCGATGGCCTTGCCGATCCCCTCAGCAGAAAAACCAAATCCCAAGAGCGACACTCCCGGTCGTCCGTCCGGAGTCTGACTGCGCTCTAAAAACTGTTCCACACCAATTTCTGCGTCGCAACCGATAACGCTCGTGCCATAACCCGATGCGGCACGCACGGCCGCATCGAGCCAGTGATCGTTGTGAGCGGTCACTATCAAGCGGACGAACCGGAGCCGAAAAGCCTCGGCGAAAGTATCAATGATTTGTGTGGATTGAAAAAGCATTCAAGGCCTGCCGTTTCTAGGGCCATTTCAGCGAGGATTTGATCAATTTACAAAGAACCCGAATTTTTAGGTTCTCAGATTGGTGGGACTTCGCCTATCCTAGAGTGTTAGCAGACACGTTCCTAGCGTTGTCCGGCCACGCACAATTCCTCCAGACGACATAAAGCACCTCACAAGAGAAGGATACAGCCGATGTTTTTTTCGCTTTGCGCACCAGTCAGAAGCCCCAACACGACGGTTCCTGTTGGCAGGTGGGTTGTGGTTGCCGTTGCTACGCTAGCCTTTGGAGTGGGAGCGAACAGACAGATCCTGGCAGCCAATACGCTTGCCAAAAGCGGGGTGGCGATGGTGCCGCAAGACGCCGCCTTTCTGTCGGCTACGTTGCGCCTGCGAGAACAGATAGACCTGTTTCTCAAAAGCAACGCCTTTGCTGCAATCAAAAAGCTGCCCTCTATGGCTCGGGCTCTGGAATCATTCGAAGACCAGCAGTCACAGCCCGGTAGTCCGCTTTCCATCGCAGCCACGTTCCTAGAAATGCCTGAAAATGAGCAGGCGATTGAACTTTTAAATGACATGATTTCCAGCGACACCTTTCTCTACGGAGAACCCTCGTGCGTGATATTTGTTGAATTGCTGAAGAAGCTTCAACAGGCTCAGCAAACAGCAAGCATTTTAGGAATGGCCCGAGGTAATTCATCATTCGGTAACCTTGACGGCCTTGACCTGAATGGTGTTGGCGAGGGCTTTGGCGTTGACGGCGTTATCGAAGCGGAAGACGCGGAGATGGAAGATGCCGACGATGGCGCTGCTGCTCCGCCGGTCCACAATGGATTCTTGCCAGTTCGCTTTCAGGCAGCCGATGCCGAGGAGCAGATTTCTTCTGAACAGATCATGGCACAATTGATCGTGAAGACGCTGGCCGACAATGTGGACTCGATTGCCATACCTGATCTTGTCTGGGGCTTCCAAACAACCAAGCTAGACGCTGGAAAGTTTCAACTCCGGCGGATCGAAGTGCTTGTCAAGGCTTTCTCGCAGGTCATCCCCGATTTTGCCGATGCACTCAAGCGGCAGAAGATCGCTGGGGGTGAGGTGGTCTCATTCACACTGGAAAGCGACAAACTGCCGTGGGAGGAACTGGTTCAAAACGGGATCGAGGGTGTCGATCTTGATCAGCTCGGAAAAGTACTCGACAAGCTTCGTTCGCTCAAAATTGTGGTCGCACTCGGTATCATCGGCGACCGTGTGATTCTCTCCATCGGCGATTCGATTGAGCACCTCGATAAGCTTTCTGTCGGCGGCAACGAAAAGCGAGAAAGCCTGTTCACAACCAAGGCGTTTGCGCCGTTACGAGAGCAGCAGGAAAAACGCATCACCGCTATTTCCTATATCAGCAAAGCTCTCGCTTCATCCCTAGCAGCATCGGCTGAAGATATCGAGCAGTTAGCAAATTTGTGCGAAACGCTGGCCGAATCAGCCGATCTTCCCGCAGGTGCTGCCGAGGAGGCCCGCAAGAATCTCAAGCGAGTCGCAAGCGGATACCGAAAGCGACTCCCTGTCCCCGGCCCGTGGGTGGCCTTCTCATTTTTGAATGAAAAGGGCTATGAGGGCTATGTCTGGAACTGGTCGAAGAACCTGCCGATTGATGGTTCCAAACGGCTTGAGCTTTTAGAGCATGCTGGTGGTAATCCACTGGGAGCTTTTGTCGTCCGAGCGAAAAACGACCCGACGCAATTCGAAGACCTTGTCTTGTGGACCGATATGGCGTGGTCATTTTTCCAAAAGTACCTGTTGCCAAAAGCCGACCCACGGAGCCAAGAAAAGTTTGCGGAGTTTGACGAACACATCGCACCACTGGGCCTCAAATCCGTAGACATCTTGCGGAAGAAAATTTTGCCGTCGCTGGCCGACGGGCAGATTGGGTTTGTGCTCGATGCCAAGAGCCAGTCAAAACGAGTCCAAAAAGACCTGCCGGCATCGGTCGATCCACTGCCGCTCATCGAACCGGCAATCATTCTAGGCCTCGCTGACCCTGATCTCTTCCGAGATGGAATCAATGATCTCTTTGCGCTCACCGACGAACTGGTTGATGAAATCCGCGAGGTCATTCCAGACGCTGTGCCAGCCGACTACGAAGTACCTGAGCCGTTGAAAACAAAAGTTGGGGGAGGCACTGTCTGGTCGTTTGCCATCCCGAATGCCGGCCTTGACGAGCAGGTGCAACCGGCGATTGGCATTGGCAAGGAAGCCGCCGTATTTTCATTACTGCCCAAGCATGCGGCAAGGCTCTTGGAGAAGACCCCTCTAGAAACAGGTGCAGAGCTTTCAAAGTTTTCCGAGCCGCTAGCGGGGGCTGCGGCCCTTGATTGGCCCGGGCTGATAGAGGCCATACAGCCTTGGGTGGTGTACGTGACTCGTTACGGCTGTGTGCAGCAGCAGGAGGGAGAGGTCGACCCCGAGACAATTCTCGACGCAGACGCGGAAAATGAGCAGGCCAAGGATGCACTGCAGCACGCCGTGGTGGTCTTTGAAGCACTCAAGACATTGCGAGTCGCCGTGGCTGAAACAGTGATTGGGACCGATGCAACAGTCACCCACTGGCGGAACATTATCCGCGACGCAGAGTAAATAAAAACCCTTTTCAGTCGAGGCAAACTAAACAGGCAAGCTAAACAGGCAAGCTAAAAAGTCAGGCCTCAAGGAAAGTGCCTGGATCAATTCCTTTGTGGGGCGATCACAGTTCCGCGGATGAAGATGTCGCCTCCCGGATGGCTGACGTGTTCGATGTGGATGGGCGGCACATGTGGCCCGAAAAAAGTCGATGCAGGGGCCAGTTGGTCACCGATGATCTTGGGCGCGACAAAAGCCCAGATCTCATCAATGTCGGCAGAATGAAAGAGGCTACCGAGGAGCGTTGGTCCTCCCTCGACCAGCAGGTTTGTGAGTTGTCGTGCTCCCAGTTCCAGTAGCAGCGATTCCAGTCGAGCGGCAGGGCTGGGATCGTTACCAATCCAGATTTCACAGCCGGCGTCCCTTAGCCTTTGTAGGCGGTCGGCAGGTGCCAGCGGTCCAGTCGCGATGAGCAGAGGTATTCTTTGGGCCGATTCTACCAGTCGGCTGGTCAGCGGCAATCGGGCATTGCTATCCAAAATAATCCGTAGCGGTTGCCGCAGGCCCGGCGG
>QWQJ01000038.1 GCA_003670865.1 Planctomycetota bacterium
CGCTTGTCATGGTCGAGAGTCGCTGCCCCCCCTGTACGCTTGGTGGGATGGGTTGATCAAAGAACTTGTGTAATCCCGGCTTGTAGTCCCAGAGATCAATCTGCGACGGGCCACCGTTAGTATGGATGTAGATCACGCTCTTTGCTTTTGGAGCATGGTGCGGCAGGCCGGCCAGCGGTGGGTGGACGCGTGCCGCAGATGGATCGCTGGCAGCGGCGCTAGCCGATTGAACCAACTCGAATCCCGCTTGCCCCTCCAGCAGGCCCAAAGCGGCAGCACCAAGGCTCACTCCGCTGGTCTTTAGAAACGCTCGTCGTGCGGTGGCCGTGCGAAACAGATCGTGGGCTGAGGGGCTGTTGTGGGCCACGGCTTAGTTCCTTGTGAGGGTTTCGTCCAAATTTAAAATCATATTTGCAACAAGTGTCCAGGCGGCCAATTCGCTAGGTGGAATTTGTTGGGGCGGTTTGGATTCACCATGCGAGATCACCTTTGTGGCCGCCTCTGGATCGGCTCCGTAGCGAGCCACGTGGCCGGCGAGCGACTCGACTGCCACCCTCAGTTCATCCGGCTCAGGACTGCGCGACAAGACGGTACGGTAGAGCCATTCCATCCGCGAGTGATCGTCAGCCCCGCCCTCGATCAGCACTCGAGCCCCGAGCGCTCGTGCGGCCTCAATGTGCTGGGTATCGTTCATCAACTGCAGGGCCTGAAGCGGAGTGTTGCTGCGTTCTCGTCGCGAACAAAATTGCTCCCGACTGGGGGCATCAAAGTTGACCATGAATGGAGGTGGAGCTGTTCGCTTAAGAAAGGTGTAGAGGCTGCGGCGATAAAGATTCTCACCTGAGTCGCGCTTGTAATTTCTGGTATTCGATTCGGCATAACCAATAGGCTCCCAGATGTTATCGGGCTGATACGGTCTGACACCCTTGCCGCCTGCCCGACGCACCAGCAGGCCCGACACCGCCAACACATTGTCGCGAATCTGCTCGGCGTCCAATCGCAGTCGTGGCCCACGCGACAGCAAGCGATTTTCCGGATCACGGGCGAGTTGCTCCGGTGACACCATGCTGGCTCTTTTGAAGGCCCGACTGGTGAGTAGCATCTTGACCATCTGCCGAGTGTTCCAGCCGCTGTCGCGATACTGCACGGCCAGCCAGTCGAGCAGTTCTGGATGGCTGGGAATCTCTCCCTGCGCGCCGAAATCATCACCTGTCTTGACGATTCCAACTCCAAAAAACTGTTGCCAGAGGCGGTTCACTGCTACGCGGCCGGTGAGCGGATGGTCAGGACTGACAAGCCACTGTGCCAAGTTTAATCGCGTGACGGGAACTCCATCGGCACTAGGCAGCGGGGGTAAAAAAGCGGGCGTGGCACGATCAACTTTTTCGCCAGGCTTATCGTAGGCTCCCCGGATCATCACAAAACTCTCCCGCATCGTTGGCAAGTCCTTGTACACAAATGTCTGGCCGGCTGTTTTGTCGATCTCCTCCCTGGCCTGACGTGTGCCTTCTAGCTCGCGCATCGCCGCTGCAAATTGTTCTGGATGCCTGCTCCAAACGTGAGTCAGCCAGTGCCGCCGGACACGGCCAACTTCAGCAAGGTCGGTGGTTTTTGTGGGGCCGGCCTTGACGATGTCTCTGAGTGGATTGGGCACATCGTCGAGCTTTTCTTGATTGGTCCGCTCTTTCCACCACGCGGCAAGTGACTGGGTGGGATCGCTGGCCGGATCAGCACCGACGCGAATGCCCAACAGATCCCAGCGCAGAGTTCCATCAAATTGAGACAGGGCAAAGCCAGTCACTTGCGTGCCAGCATTCAGGCCGACGGTAGCAGCCGGAATCGAGAGACGCACCCACTTTCCTAGTTCTGGTAAAGGACCAATCACAGCTCGCGACGGCGTGCCTGTTTCGCCCCAAGGGATGACGGCCGCATCTCCCCAGACGGCCCGATGTTCCCAGCCATCGGTGCGAAATTGCAGCATGATCGACTTCGGAGGGGATGCAGGATCGATCCAAACATGGACAAAGATTTCAGCGATTGCAGGAATCACGATCGGCTGGGCACCGCTGTCGTAAAAATCTTGACCGAAACCCGTGGCTGTGCGTTGGAGCGATCGCTGGCCAGAGAGCACTTCGCCTGGAGCCGCGCTTGCAAACCAGCTGACCGATCCTGGCTCACTCTTGACGGCTGCCGCTGGTGGAAACTCATCGTCGAGCCAGATTGTCTCGCTCGACGAAGACTCCGGGCGGGGATTGAGTGTGGCAGGGTCTGTGTAGACGATGCCGTCGACGATTGCTTCGATCTCCTTTTCAATCCCTACAATTCGGGCCGTCATTTCCGCCTGTTTGTGGAGCTGCTCGGCCGTCAGCGCTTTGGCTGTTGGAGCTGTCAGAATCGCATTGCCGTCCATCGCCGGATCGGCAGCCGAATTGAAGAAGGCATAGAGCGAGTAAAATTCCCGTTGCGAAAGCGGATCAAACTTGTGGTCGTGACAGACGGCGCACTGCCCAGTCAGTCCCATGAAGGCCTGCATCATCGTAGCAGTGCGATCCACCGCGTACCGAAAGAGCATTTCCTCGTTGATCGCACCTCCCTCGCTGGTCGTGACATTGCAGCGACTAAAACCTGTTGCCACATGCTGATCTTGTGAAGCATTCGGAATGAGATCGCCTGCCAATTGTTCAATTGTAAACTGATCAAAGGGAATATTTTTCTCAAAAGATTTCACAACCCAGTCGCGATAGGCCCACATCTGCCGCTCGTTATCCAGATGCAATCCGTGCGTGTCAGCGTACCGGGCGGCATCAAGCCAGTGCCGTGCCATCTCCTCAGCATAGTGAGGACTCAGCAGCAGTCTGTCGATCAACTTTTCACAGGCATCTGCGGCTGGATCGGCAAGGAAGGCAGCGACTTCCGCCGGGGTCGGCGGCAGACCCGTGAGCGCAAACGAAATGCGTCGAATGAGCGTAGGTCGATCCGCTTCCGGATTGACCGGCAGACCCTCAGAAGCCAGCCGGGATTCAAGAAAAAGATCGATGGGATTGATTGCGGCTGGGTCACTAACGGCGGGCAGTGCCACGCGGGCGGGCGGCTGAAAGGACCAGTGTTTTTCGTATGGTGCACCAGCCTCAATCCACTCCTTGAGCAAAGACTTTTGCTCGGTCGTCAGCACTTTGTTGGAATCGGGCGGCGGCATGACAAGGTCGGGGTCTGGATCAGCTACCCGCGAGAGCAATTCACTTGCCGCCACATCCCCGGCGACAATGGCCCGGGCACCACTTTTGAGCGTGAGGAACGCTGCTGGAGCCAAATCAAGACGCAATCCTGATTCCTGTTTGCCTAGGCCATGGCAGGAAAAACAATTTTCCGAGAGGATCGGCCGAATGTCGCGATCGAAGCGAATCGCGTGTTTTTCCGGGGATGCCCCTGCAATTTCGGTGCCGAAGTCGGCAAGCAACAGATACCCAATCGCCGTAATGATAATCGCCGTAATGAATAGAGACGGTCTCGCTGAACTGGCTAATCTCATCGGGGGCAAACTCCTTGAAGACTCGCGTTCATTCAGGCTATTAGATCATGGATCACATGCCCGTGGACATCGGTTAAGCGGAAGTTGCGGCCTTGGGCACGGATGGTCAGCGTGGTGTGGTCAATCCCGAGCAGATGTAAAAGTGTGGCGTGGAGGTCGTGCACCGTGACGGGATTTTCTACAACTCCGTAGCCGAGTTCATCGGTAGCACCGTAGGTGATGCCGCCCTTGATACCGCCGCCGGCCAGCCAGATCGAAAATGCTTTCATATGGTGGTCGCGGCCGTTGCCCTGCGCCATCGGTGTACGGCCAAATTCTGTGCCAAAGACAACGAGCGTTTCATCGAGCATGCCTCGCCTTGCGAGATCCTCAATGAGCGCAGCCGCGCCACGATCAACCTCAGATGCCGACCCCTTGATCTGATCCTTGACGCCGCCGTGATGATCCCAGTCGCGGTGGTAGAGCTGTATGAATCGAACGCCTCGTTCGGCTAGCCTGCGGGCTAGCAAGCAGTTGGCGGCAAACGATCCGTCGCCCCCTTTTGTGCCGTACAGATCAAACGTACTCTGCGATTCGTCGGAGAGATCGACCAGATCGGGCACGCTCGACTGCATCTTAAAAGCCAATTCGTACTGCGCCAGCCGGGCTGCAATCTCTGGATCACCGACAAGTTCTCCTCGCAAATTATCGAGCTGGGCCACCGCGTTCACGATATCGCGTTGCCTTGCCAGTGGTGTTCCCGCTGGTGGAGCAACATAGAGCACAGGGTCGCCCTTGGAACGAAACTCCACGCCTTGAAACCGGCTAGGCAGCAAACCGGAATGCCACTGCCGACTGGCAATCGGTTGGCTCTGGCCAAATTTTCCGGTGCTCACCATCACGACAAAGCCCGGTAGATCATGTGCGTCGCTACCCAGTCCATACCACAACCAACTTCCCGCGGCAGGTCGGCCGGAGATCATCGAACCGGTGTTCATAAACGTGTGGGCTGGGTCGTGGTTGATCGCCTCTGTGTGCATGCTGCGCACGATCGCGATCCGATCGGCTATGCGAGCGGATATCTCTGGGAAAACAGCGCTGATTTCCTGACCACTCTGACCAAACCTTTGGAAGGCGTGCTGGGGCGCAAAACACTTGAGCGACTGGCCTTGCAGCTGCGCGATTTGCTGTCCCTTGGTAAAGCTCTCTGGCATTGGCTGGCCATTGAGTTCGGCCAGCCGGGGCTTGTTGTCAAACGTGTCAAGGTGCGACATGCCACCGGCCATATAAAGCCAGATCACTCGCTTGGCTTTGGGGGGCACATGAAAGGCCTTGATGGCGCCCGGCCAGATAGCTGGGTCCAAAGCTGCGGCAGGTGCTTTTGTCGCTCCGGCAAGTGATCCAAGTGCAATCGCCCCGACACCGCCAGAGGCCCGCGATAAAAATGCTCGCCTCGCGAGGATCGCCGAGAGTTCCATAGATCGACTCCTTCGGTATGATTTCTTTTTACGATTCCCGCAGCGGTTAATTCCGCGAGTAGGTTTCGTGCAGATTGAGGACTGTCCGAGCAGCGCTCGTCCAAGCAGCCAACTCAATCGGATCGACGCCTTGCGGTTGCGGGGAAGCACCAATCGAAATAATTGTTTTGGCCGACTCCACATCTTGAGTGAAGACCCGCCGATGCCGCTCAACAAGATCGGCAAGCACGCTCACTTCGGCATCACTGGGTACGCGGATCAAAGCCCGTCGCAGCATGAAAAGCGCGCGTGCGCGTGCATCGGGCTCTGCTTCAGCAAGCGTCTTTGCAGCCAGAGTGCGGGCCGCTTCGACAAACTCTGGGTCGTTTAGAAGCACCAGCGCCTGCAGTGGTGTATTGGATCGTGCGCGACGAGCCGTGCACTCTTCTCGACTCGGTGCGTCGAAGACAAGCATTGCTGGATGGAGATATTGCCGCTGCCAGTGGACATAGAGACCGCGGCGGTAGAGGTTTGCGCCGCTATCGGCTTTGTAGGTGCGCTTGGGGAAGTTGAGATAGTCCCAGTAGCCCTCCGGCTGGTATGGCTTCACGCTGGGTCCACCAATCGTTCTGGCAAGCAGTCCGCTGGCGGCTAGCGCGGCATCGCGAACCATTTCGGCATCAATGCGATAGCGGGCCTGTCGGGCCATAAGTCGGTTTTCGGGGTCACTTTCTCTAATCGCCGAAGAAGCATTGCTGGAACGCTTATAGGCGTCG
Organism: Planctomycetota bacterium; assembly: GCA_003670865.1. GTDB lineage: Bacteria > Planctomycetota > Planctomycetia > Pirellulales > UBA1268 > BAIKAL-G1-2R. The sequence continues at coordinate 5,742 of QWQJ01000038.1, forward strand.
CTGGTCATGATCGTGCGCAGCAAGTGCTTGATGTTCCACTGGCCATCGCGCAGTTCACAGGCCAGCCAATCAAGAAGCTCTGGATGGCTGGGAGCCTCGCCCTGCGATCCGTGGTCGTCCAAGCGGCGGGAAAGACCCTGTCCAAAGCAAAGCGCCCAGAGACGATTGGCCAAGACTCGCGGCGTGAGCGAATTTTCTGGGGCGGTGATCCAGTTGGCTAAATCCAGCCGCGTGAGTCGCTCTTGTGCCTGAGTTGCATCGCTCGGAGTCGCAGCAGCAAAAGATGTCAGAAACGCTGGCGTGGCCGGCAACACGACCTCGCCGGAGTCGTCCATCCAGTTGCCCCGGGGCAAAATACGAATAGGCCGTGGGGCACCCGCCACAGTCGTCACCATAGTGAGCTGGGCGTTGATCAGCGACTGATGCTGCTGTTCCAGTTTTGGAAGCAGGTCTTTGACCGCCCGAATAGCTGGCGAGATGCTTCTATAAA
>QWQJ01000066.1 GCA_003670865.1 Planctomycetota bacterium
CAACGATCGTGGCAGCCAAGCACTACTGGCAGGTGACGGATGCCGACTTTGAGAAGGCCACAAAGGGCGAGGGATCGACCGAAGAAAAATCGCTGCATAAAGCGCTGCAGTCAGTGCACGCAGAGAGCCGTTTTGACTCGCAACCCGCCACTGTCTCGCATGAGCAAACCCCCGTTTTGCCGGAGCTTGCTTCATCACGCGAGATAGTGCGCATGTGTTCAGTGGGCGATACAGGGCTCGAACCTGTGACCCCCAGCTTGTCGAGCTGGTGCTCTAACCAACTGAGCTAATCGCCCGCGAAGTGGTTACGTCCATAGTCTCGCGCATGCACTCAACCCCGTCAAGCGACCCAACTGCTGCGCGGGCGAGGGCCTGTTCTTGGCCTCAGGTTTTACTGCTCCAACGGCATAGGACTGCTAGAATCCTTCGGCAAGGCCTCGCGAACGATCCCGTTAGTAAGCATCCGATGCACCCGCACCCCACGCCGCACCTACCGCTCGCTGGTTCGATGCATAGTTTAGCCAGTTTCTGGCCCAACATCCTCGTCGCTCTCCTCATTGCAGGCTGTGCACCATCGGCCGATCAGGCCGTCGCTAGAGCGATCCGTGGGCATGGAGGAACTGTCACGCTCACCCAAGACAACAGGGATGGCCCGTCGCCAACTAAAGCAACTCCGCCGATCGGTAGCGGCCAGTCGCCAAGCGATCAAAAGTCCCTCTCGCAACTCGCCATCACCAGCGTCAATCTGGCCCACACAAAGCTCAGCGATGAAGACTTGGCCGCACTCATCGCGATCTCGCCACTCTTAGCCCTCGAGGATCTCAATCTCACACACACATCAATCACCGATCGCGGGCTGGCCGTCGTAGGTCAGCTTCGAGCCTTGCGCAAACTTTCGCTCACTCTCACAGCCATCAGCGATACTGGTCTTACGCAGCTTGAAGGGCTGAGGCACCTCACAGAGCTTTACCTGATCGACACGGACGTGACTGACGCGGCCGTCGAGCCGCTGTCAAAGCTCGGCACCCTTCGCAGCCTCATCCTTTTACGAACGGCGATCACTCCTGCTGGAATCGCTCGGCTCCGAAAATCGCTGCCTGAAGCGACAATCCAGATCGAGCCGCCGGGAGCCCGTACGAGGCGGAGGCTCGCGAGATGAAAAAGCTGCGGCCAGCCCTAACGCTGGTAGAAGTCTTGATGGTCATTACCATCATCGGGCTGTTGATCGCTCTGATCTTGCCGGCCGTGCAGGGGGCCCGTGAATCAGCCCGGCGAACGCAGTGCGGCAGCAACCTGCGGCAGATTGGACTGGCGATTGGATCCTTTGAGAGCGTCCGGAGGCGGCTGCCGCCGAGCAGTACCGATCCGGTTGTGGACGGAGTCTGGAACTGGCAAGAAATCCCCTCCAGCGTTCTGCATGGTTGGGCGACGCGACTCCTCCCGTTTCTAGAAGAGTCGGCGCTGCATGCAATAATCGACCCGAAGCAGTCGGCGTTCCACTCAAGCAATTCCTCGGCTGCTGCCACTGTAGTGGCGATTTATCGTTGCCCATCATTTTCGGGCACAGGTTTTGCGACCGACGCTCTTTACATCGATCTAAAGTCACCGTTTGCGATTCGCAATTATGTAGCGCTCGGAGCCACGACTGCCGGCCTCCTCTACTGGGAGCCAGGCTTTCAGACGGCGTCCACGCAGGACGGCAGTATTTTCCCGCAATCAGAGACTCGGCTCAAGGAGATCACCGACGGGCTTTCGCACACGATTGTGTTGAGCGAAACCATCGAGCAAAACGCCGCGGCTTGGATCGATGGATCGACCGCGAGCATCACATCACGGCGGGTCGATTCTAACAATGCGCCCTCTTACAGTGGTCCTGACATCGCCCTCAACTATGTGCCGTACTACCGCTACGGAGGCGGTCAATCAATCGACATGGAGTACGGTCCGTCGAGCGCTCACGCTGGGTTTGTCGCCCAACTTCTGGCCGATGGATCAGTCAGCTTCCTCAGCGACGCCACACCGCCGCAACTCTACGATGCATTTGTCACCCGCGCCGGAGCCGACTAAAACGAGGACTTCTATGCCGCCCACCATTGCCTGTAATTGCCTGTAGAGGAAACCCATGATCGACGTTCACTTTCTTGATGGCACCGTTGGCCACTACTCACCGGCTGCTTCCTTGGCGAGCATCGCGGCGGAAACCAAGGCCGGCAATAAAAAGTCTGGGCGTCCGATTGCGGCACTGCTCGACAGTAAGATTGTCGGTCTCGATGAGGTGCCGACTGAGGACCTACCCCACAAGATCGAGTGGCTCTACGCTGGCGACGCCAGAGGCCTGCCTGTGATGCGTCACTCCGCTGCGCATGTGATGGCTCGCGCGGTGATGAGGCTCTTTGAGGGAGTGGAATTGGCCTTCGGTCCCACCGTTGGCAATGGCTTCTACTACGACATGCGGGCGAGTCGACCGATCACCGACGAGGATCTTCCGGCGATTGAGGCCGAGATGAAAAACATCATTGCCGCCGATGAGGCGTTTGAGCGTGTTGAGGTGCCGCGCGGCAAAGCGGTCGAAATTGTCCGCGACCTTCAGCAACCGTTAAAAGTGGAACACATCCAAACGGGGTTGGCCGACCACGCCACGCTTTCCTTTTACCGGCAAGGCGAGTTTGTCGACCTCTGCCGCGGGCCTCATCTTCCCAGTCCAGGCTCGATCGGCGCTGTCAAGCTGACGAGCATCGCCGGTGCCTACTGGAAGGGCGACGCCTCCCGCGAACAACTCCAGCGACTCTACGGCACAGCCTGGTTTTCCCAGGCCGATCTGGACGCTCATCTGGCGGCACTAGAAGAAGCGAGGAAACGCGATCACCGCGTGCTCGGCAAGCAACTCGATTTATTTACGACCAGCCCGCTGGTTGGCTCTGGGCTGGTGCTTTGGATGCCTAAGGGCGCAACTGTTCGTGGTTTGTTAGAGAGTTTTGTCCGCGACGAACTGGCCGCGCGAGGCTATCAGCCGGTCTATACTCCGCACATCGGTAAAGTTGATCTCTACAAGATTTCTGGCCACTACCCGTACTACGCCGATAGCCAGTTCAAGCCGATCGTGATGAGCGACGATGAGCAGTATCTGCTCAAGCCGATGAATTGCCCGCACCACACGATGATCTACAAGGCGAGGCCTCGCAGCTACAAGGAATTACCGCTGCGACTGGCGGAGTTTGGCACGGTCTATCGCTACGAGCAGTCGGGTGAACTCGGCGGCATGACAAGAGTTCGAGGGTTTACGCAGGACGATGCCCACATCTTTTGCATGCCCGACCAGGTGGAGCAAGAGGTAGAAGGGTGCATCGATTTCACACTCAAAGTGCTACAAAGTTTGGCCTTCGATAACTTTCGCGTGCGGCTGGGATTCCGTGACCCAAAGAGCGACAAATATGTCGGCCTGCCAGAACGCTGGAACGAAGCCGAAGCTGCCATCGAGCGAGTGGCGCGTCGGATGAATCTGCCGGGCTGCGAGCCGGAACTCGGCGAGGCGGCTTTTTACGGTCCTAAGATCGACTTCGTTGTCAACGACTCACTCGGGAGAGAGTGGCAATTGGGCACGGTTCAACTCGACTACAACCTGCCAAGCGAGGAGCGGTTTGATCTGGAATACATCGGAACAGACAACGCCAAGCATCGGCCGGTGATGATTCACCGCGCACCCTTGGGCAGCATGGAGCGGTTTGTCGGTGTGCTGATCGAACACTTTGCCGGAGCTTTTCCGCTTTGGCTGGCGCCTGAGCAGGTGCGTGTGCTGCCGGTAAGCGAAAAGAGCGAAGGGTATGCCAGGCAGGTGGAGTCGCGTCTCAAGGCCGCAGGCTTGCGTGTGGGTATTGATCTAGATGCTGAAAAGCTTGGCTCAAAGATTCGCACGGCGCAACTCGAGATGATTCCCTACATGATTGTCTGCGGACCTCGCGACGAGGCGGCCGGAACTGTCAGCGTGCGAGACAGGCTGGATGGCGACTTAGGAGCGATGAGCCTCGACGCTGCAGTCGAGCGACTGCGAGACGAAAATATTTCCCGCACGGTTCGTCACAAGCCAAAGCCGCTGACGCTGGCAGGTGAGTCAAAGACAGCCAACGACTACTAAGAAACCTTTGAGCCCTTTGTCTGCCATGCCGCGTTTTGTGATTTTGGAACACCGAGACGCCCCGGACGATCCAGCACGTCGACACTTTGATCTCCTGATAGAACTCTCGCTCGCCTGTCGCACATGGCGATTGATCGCTCTGCCGCAAGCTGGCGGCGAATCGGTGGCAGCCATTGAAATCGCACCGCACCGGCTGGAGTGGCTGGATCATCTCGATGGAGAAGTCTCGCAGGGCAGGGGCCGTGCCCGCCGCATGACGGCCGGCACCTTTACGATTCAAAGTGCCGATGCCCAGCAGTTGGCCGACGCATCGGTGATGGTTCTGGGCGTCGTGGAAATCACAGAGAACCTCCTCGGCGGCCGGCTCCAACTCTCAGCGATCGGTGATGCCAATGGCTGGTGTGTGGCTGTAGGGTAAAAAAGTCTGTCATGGGGCATACTATGTCGAATCCGTCATCTCCTTCAGCCCCGCACCAACCACACTCAGGAAAACTCCGATGAAGCCCCGTGAAGTGCTTGCGATGTGTCGCGAGAAGGAAGTGAAAGCAGTCGATTTTCGGTTTGCTGATTTTCTCGGCGCGTGGCAGCACTTCACGATCCCGGTTGGAAAACTCGAAGAGGATGTCTTCGAAGACGGTCTGGGATTTGATGGATCGAGTATCCGGGGCTGGCAGGCCATCAACGAGAGCGACATGCTGCTGGTGCCCGTGCCCGACACCGCTGTTGTTGATCCGTTTATGACGATCCCCACGCTCTCCATGATCTGCAACATTCAAGACCCGATCACACGCGAGGACTATTCTCGCGATCCCCGCAATGTCGCCCGCAAGGCCGCCAACTATCTCAAGAGCACGGGCATTGCCGACACCTGCTTCATTGGTGCGGAGGCGGAGTTTTTTGTCTTTGACGATGTACGGTTTGATCAAAATGCCCACGAGGGCTACTTCCACATCGATAGCGTAGAGGCAGAGTGGAATCGAGGCCGCAAAGAGCAACCCAACCTCGGCCATAAACTGCGTCACAAGCAAGGCTATTTCCCCTGCCCCCCTTCAGACCAGTTGATGGATATTCGCAATGAGATGATGCAGACAATGATCCAGTGCGGCATTGATGTCGAAGCCCAGCACCACGAGGTGGCCACGGCCGGTCAGTGCGAGATCGACATGCGTTATCAAGAACTCGTCAAGATGGCCGACCAGATGTGCCTCTACAAATACATCGTTAAAAATGTCGCCATGCGAAACGGCAAGACGGTCACCTTCATGCCCAAACCCATTTACGGCGACAATGGCTCTGGCATGCACACGCACATTTCACTGTGGAAAGAAAATCATCCGCTCTTTGCAGGCTCGGGGTACGCAGGGCTCTCAGAGATGGCGATGCACGCTCTCGGTGGTATCCTTCGACACGCACCGGCACTGCTAGCAATCACCAATCCAACGACCAATAGCTACAAACGACTCGTGCCTGGCTATGAGGCACCGGTCAATTTGGCCTACTCGCAGCGAAATCGTTCGGCCAGTTGTCGAATCCCAATGTATTCAACGAATCCCAAGACAAAGAGGATTGAGTTTCGCTGCCCGGATCCGAGCTGTAATTCCTACTTGGCTTTTGCTGCGATCCTCATGGCGGCCATCGACGGCATCCAAAATAAGCTCCATCCAGGCGACCCGCTGGATCGGGATATCTATGACATGCCGCCGCAGGAATTAGCCAATGTGCCAAAGGCCCCGGCCACGCTCGAGCAATCGCTCGATGCCCTTGAGCAAGACAGCGATTTTCTCCTGCGGGGCGACGTTTTTACGGACGATGTCATTGCAACATGGCTGCGGTACAAGCGGGAAAATGAAATCGATCCGATGCGGCTGCGTCCGCATCCGTACGAGTTTTGTCTCTATTACGACACCTAGGCACAACACGACCGCAAAGTAAGTCGATGAAGGTGAGCACCGAGGGCAAGACGACGAGGGTAAGACGACGCTTCATGCCGGCCGCGGTGGGCTTACCAGACGGTCTTGCCACCGTTGACGGCAATCGTCTGACCAGTCACAAAGCTGGCTTCATCGCTGGCCAGATAAGTGACCGCCCAGCCGACTTCTTCCGGCTTGCCCCAGCGGGCCGCAGGAATGCTGGCCAGATAGTTGTCTTTATCGCTCTGGGGATCGTTTTCATGACGCTCGACGGGAATCCATCCGGGGGAAATCATGTTGACTGTAATTCCATGCGGCGCCAGTTCATGGGCCATGCTGCGCGACCAACCGGTCTGGCCGCCCTTGGCCGCCACATAAGCCGAAAAGGGGGAGACCCCAAGGTGAAAAACTTCGCTGGTGATATTAATCAATCGACCGTAGCACCGCTGCTTCATGCCGGGCAACGCCCGCCGTGCTAGGTGATACGGGCTCTTCACAAAAAAGTCGAGCATCTGCTGGTAAAAGTCCCAGTCGTATTCCTCGATAATCTTTTGCGGCTGAGCAGGAGTGGCATTGGCAACAACGATATCGACAGGCCCAAGTGACTTTTCGATGGCCGTAAAAAGCGAATCGACATCGGTTTCGCTCGTGACATCCGCGGGGAAGATCTCGGCTCTAATTCCTGCCGCGCGAAGATCGCTTAAAGCTTCCTCGGCGCGGCCTTTAGAATGGGCGTAATTAATCGCCACACTGGCCCCCGCTAGCCCAAGGCATTTGGCGGTTGCCCGACCCAAACCAGTCGACGAACCAGTCACCAAGGCCACGCGGCTAGCCAGTGAAAAGCAGCGTCTCGGAGTGGCCGGATCAGCAGGAGAAGAGCGTGTAGAACCTTCAGACATGAAAACCCCCTGTTCAAATGTGTCGATTGTGTCTTGAAATACCGTAAACGAGTAGAATTATCGTGCGAGAACCGTCAATTGCTCGATAGACTAAGACGAGATTCTATTCGATAAAATTGACATGTGTTGGTAGGGACTTAGAATTGCTGAGTGAGGAATAGAGTCGGCAGTAGAAAGCGTCTCGCATGGCAGGACAAAGCGGATCGACTCAAATAGAGCAGCCTTGGCCGCCGGTCACTTGCCTCTTTCCGGAGATTCTTGCGGCCTTTGGTTCGGCCATTCTCTGCTGGCTGCTCATGGCGGCACCCTTAGCGGCAGCGGTCGTCGAGTCTCCTGCGACAACCTCGGCCCGGCCGATCGACTTTTCCAAAGACATCCAGCCACTGTTGGCTAAACGCTGTTTTGCCTGCCACGGTCCCAACACAAGTGAGGGGGGACTGCGATTGGATGAGCAGGCCGGGGCGACCGCTGAGTTAGAGAGCGGTGGCCGGGCAATTATTCCAAAGAACATCGCCGCCAGTCTGATCGTGGCCCGAATCACTTCGACAGACCCCGATTTACAAATGCCGCCGGAAGGCGCCCGATTGACACCCTCGCAGGTGGATGCGGTCAAGCAATGGGTTCAGCAGGGTGCGGAGTGGAAAGAACATTGGGCGTTTCGGTCGATCGTCCGACCAGCCGTTCCGATTACCTCGCCCGCCTCGGTTAATCCCGTCGATGCGTTTGTCCGCAACGGACTCAAGCAAGTCGGTCTTGATCCACCAACCAAAGCCAACAAAACAACGCTCTTGCGCCGCGCCACCTACGACCTGACAGGCCTTGCGCCAACGCAGGATGACGTGCGAGAATTTTTAGCCGATACCTCTACTGACGCATGGGAAAAGGTCATCGACAGGTTACTGGCCTCACCGCACTACGGAGAGAAGTGGGCTAGGCACTGGCTCGATCTCGTGCGGTATGCCGATACCAACAGTTTTGAACGCGATGGCGACAAGCCGCATGCCTGGAGGTATCGCGACTACTGCATTCGCTCGTTTAACAGCGACAAGCCATTCGACCAGTTTACGATTGAGCAGATTGCCGGCGATGAATTGCCGAAACAGACCCCCGATGCGCTGATTGCAACGGGCTATTATCGGCTCGGACTCTGGGACGATGAACCAGCCGACAGGCTACAGGCGAGATTTGATTGGCTGGACGACATCGTGGCAACGACCGGCCAAGCCTTTCTGGGTTTGACGGTGAATTGTGCACGGTGCCACGACCACAAGATCGATCCCATCCCGCAGAAAGACTACTACAGCCTGCTTTCCTTCTTTCACAACATCACGCCGATGGCCAACGACGGTCAGCAAATCGTCCGGCCGATCTTTGATAACGACAGCGATCGAGCCCTTCACGACGAACAGTTTGCCACTCTCCAGCGGCAAAGAAATGAGGCTCAGAAAGGGGTGTCTGAGCTAGAAAATCAATTTAAAACGGCGTGGGAAAAGGTAAACACAAAGACATCCCAAAGCGGAGACATTGACGATCTAGAGTTTCGATTTTACCGTGATTCATGGACGAGACTGCCAGTTTTTGATGACATCAAGCCGGAAGATGTCGGCCCTGTGCCGAGTCAACTCTTTGATATTACGGTCGCTCCATCGCTGCGACCGAGTGACTTTGGCTATGTGTTTGTCGGGTTCTTAAAGGTGCCCACCGATGCGGATTACACATTCACTCTGGATTCCGATGACGGCACGCGGCTCTTGATCGATGGCCGTGAAGTGATTCTTTACGACGGCGTTCATGGCGAGGGTGCCTCCAAGACGGCGACGATTTCGCTCCAGTCCGGCCGCCTGCCAATCCGGCTGGAGTACTTTCAAGGCGGCGGTGGCAAGGGCCTTTCACTGGCCTGGTCTGGCCCGGGATTTACCTCCCGCACGCTGTCGGCAGCGGGTCAAAACGGACTTGAAAAAGCCGGCCAGCTGGGCTTTCGTTTGGCCGATGCCATCAAACGGGATGGCGAAACAATTCTCGGCGTCGACGGCAAGCGTGAGTACGACGGGCGGGTGGCGTTGCTTGATAGATTGAAGAAAGAAAAGGTGCCCGTCGGCAACGCACTGGTCGTAACAGAGCACGGCGCGAATCCCCCGGAAACCTTCCTGCTTTATCGAGGCAATCCTCATCTGCCACGCGACAAGGTTTTGCCGGCATTCCCTTCGATTCTCAAGGCTAAGTTACCCGAGATTCCCACTCCTTTGCCGGGCGCGAAAACCACGGGCCGAAGAATGGCACTGGCACAGTGGCTTGTGTCGGCTGACAATCCGCTGACCGCAAGAGTCATCGTCAATCGCATCTGGCAGTACCACTTTGGCCGGGGCATTGTTCGTAGCGCCAGTAATTTTGGCATGATGGGGGATCCGCCCACGCAACCCGAATTACTCGACTGGCTGGCAAGCGAATTGGTCGCAGGCAACTGGCGATTCAAGCCGATGCACAAATTACTGATGATGTCCGACACCTACCAAGCCGCTTCGACGGCCAATCCGCAAGCACTCACACAAGACCCGCTGAACGATTCCCTGTGGCGTTTTGATATGCGGCGACTAAGTGCAGAGGAGGTCTTTGACTCGATTCACATGACCAGCGGGGCATTGAATCCCAAGATGTACGGCCCAGGCATCTATCCAAAAATATCGGCACAAGTGATGGCGGGACAGTCGCAGCCTGGCAAAGGCTGGGGCAATACGCCGCTAGAAGAACAGTCGCGACGCAGCATTTATATTCATGTGAAACGATCGCTGATCACGCCTATTTTGGCCGACTTTGATTTTGCCGACACCGACTCAAGCTGCCCCGTGCGTTTTGCCACAACGCAGCCCACGCAGGCTCTCGGCATGCTCAACGGTGATTTTACCCACGAGCAGGCTCGGGTCTTCGCCGCGAGGATCCGCCGCGAGGCGGGCGGCCCTACCGGTAGCGACCTTTCGGCCCAGGTTCGCCTCGCGCTTGAATTGGCTCTCACGCGAAGTGTTGGCGAAGCAGAGATTACCAAAGGCGTTCAACTCATTGAAAAGCTATCGCAGCAAGAGGGCGTCAGTCGCGACCGAGCCATGGAGCTCTACTGTTTGATGATCTTGAATCTCAACGAATTTACCTATCTCGACTGAAGCAGGAGACCGCCATGCCGGCCAATCACAAGCGGAGCCAGACCGGGCAGTTTTGCGGACGAACCCGCCGCGAATTTTTTTGGCAAACAGGAGGCGCCTTTACAGGACTGGCTCTTGCGGGCCTGCTGGAGCAGCAATTTTTTTCGAGGCAAACGGTTGCTGCCGATGGTCAGACGGCATTTGTCAATCCGCTGACGGCCAAGCTTCCGCACTTTGCCCCCAAGGCCAAGAGCGTGATCTTTTTGTTTATGTATGGCGGGCCGAGTCATGTCGACACCTTTGACTACAAGCCCAAGCTCTACGGTCTTGACGGGCAGACGATCGAAGTCAAAACCAAAGGCCGTGGGGGCGAAAAAAATCAAGGCCGTGTGGTTGGTCCCAAATGGAAGTTCAAGCAGTATGGCCAGTCTGGAAAGTGGGTCTCCGATTTATTTCCAAATGTTGCCAAGCATGTCGACGACATTGCCTTTCTCCATGCGATGACGGCCGATTCGCCGATCCACGGATCCGCAATGCTGCAGATGAACTCCGGTAAGATTCAAAGTGGTGCGCCGGCTCTGGGTTCGTGGGTTAACTACGCACTGGGAAGCGTCAATGAAAATATGCCGGGTTTTGTTGTGATGCTTGATCCAACTGGAGGCCCGATCTCAGGCGCTAAAAACTGGTCGAGCGGTTACATGCCAGCGACCTACCAAGGCACACTCTTGCGGTCGAAAGGGGCGCCCATCATTGATCTAGCGCCGCCGGCCGACATGCCTCTGGCCAGCCAGCGGATCCTGCTCGATGCACTCCACGATGCCAACGCCGCGCATCTAAAGTCTCGCACCGACAATACAGAATTGGCCGCCCGCATTGCCGCCTACGAACTGGCTTGGAAGATGCAGGAATATGCCCCCGAAGCGGTCAATCTCGCCGACGAGACGGAGGAAACCAAAAAACTCTACGGCTTTGACAATCCACGAACGGCTGATTTTGCCCGCCGCTGCCTCTTGGCCCGGCGTCTGGTGGAGCGGGGCGTCCGATTTATTCAGCTGTATTCAGGGGGCGCACACAACGACGACAACTGGGACGCTCACGGCGATTTGGAAAAGAATCATAACTTCCATGCTGGCAACACCGACCAGCCAGTGGCAGCGCTGCTTGAGGATCTCAAACGCACCGGCCTTCTTGATAGCACATTGGTGGTCTGGGGAGGCGAGTTTGGCCGGCAACCGACGGCCGAATATGCTGCGGGCACTGGCCGAGACCACAACGCCTACGGCTTCACGATGTGGATGGCCGGCGGCGGCATCAAGGGAGGCGTCAGCGTTGGGGAAACCGATGAACTGGGAGCGGCGGCGATTTCCCCGGAGCATGATGGAAAAACAGGCTTCCATGTCAAGAGTCTGCATGCCACGGTCTTGCATCAGCTCGGCCTTGATCCCAATCGACTGAGCTACTTTTTTGGCGGCCTCGATCAGAAACTCGTTGGCGTTGAGCACGTCGAACCGATTCACGAAATCATTGCCTAGTGCTGCTACAGCCGTCTCGGTCACGCGGGCGTTCAGCAGTTTTTTTGTGTCCTCGTTGGAAGGTTGTCGATGGATGCCCCTCATCAGAACTGGAAACTGTTTCGTCAGACATGGGAGGATCGCGTTGTGGCGAGCGACGCTTCCTGGAACTCTGGCCTTACCCCAACAGATCGATTGACTGTGACCGACGACTTATTCGACACCATTCGCTCCGCGCGACTGGCCACTAACGACTGGCAGCAGGTGGATGAATGCGCCTGGCAGGATGCGCTTGCTGAACGCTTACGCATGGTGGAAGCCTTCCGCAGATTCGACGAGGCCCAACGTGGAATCACCTCTCCGCGCGACGCTGGCTGACGCGGTGGCGTGGCTCAGTTCTCGAGGCTTGCCATGCGCCTTAATCGGCGGGCTGGCTGTATCGCTTCGTGGCCAGCCACGCATGACGGTGGATGTCGATATCGTGGTCCTCGCCACTATCGATCAGGCATTGGAGCTTGTCGCAGATCTGAGTACGACGCCATTCGCGCCCCTGTTTGAAGGTGTTGAAGACGTAGTGCGACGAGCCTTTATTCTTCCGCTGCGACATCGTGTGACAGGCGTCCGTCTGGACATTGCCCTCGGAATGTCTGGCTTTGAACGGCAGGCTGTTCAGCGGGCAACACCGATTGTATTGGGAGCTGTGAGTATTCCGGTGGTGAAGATCGAGGATCTTTTAGTGATGAAGGCGATCGCCGGGCGGCCGCAGGATGAGCAGGATATTCGCGGACTCGTTGGGGCTCAGCGGGGATCGATTGACTGGTCAGAGTGCCTTTCATTGGCGGAGCAATTAGGCTCTGCCCTCGATATCGACATTGTTGGAAGTCTGCGCGCTAGCCGCCAACGAGCGACGGCCCAAAACGCGAGTTCTGCTAGTCCGAACGAACCCGATCGCCTATCCTAAAGGGGTTCTAGAGACGGGCTTGGCTCGCGGATACAGATAGTTTTATCTGGTGACCAAAAGTGAATGCCTGTCAGTGTTCACCGAATGTCCCCAGTGGCAAAGAGGATTCAAAACAGACCATGTCAGAAGATACCACGCCAGAGTCTGCCGGTTCTGATTCAGCGGCCAAAGTTCCAGCCGCTCTCAAGCCCAGCGCCGTTGAATTAGCCAAGATCGCCAGTCATTATCTCCTTGGAGACATTCCGCAGGAACTCGCCGATGGTGCTGCAGGATTCGGCAAGGCCAGCATCCAACTTCTCAAGAATCACGGCACCTACCAGCAGGACGATCGCGAGGCGCGTAAAGCCCGAGAGGGGGCCAAGAGCAGCCGTGAAATATCATTCATGGTGCGGACGAGAATCCCCGGCGGCAAACTCACCGCTGAGCAGATGCTTGCCGAGATCGACCTAGGCGATGAACTTGCCAACGGCACCGTGCGTCTGACAACGCGTCAAGGCATCCAGCACCATGGCATCGTCAAGGGAGATTTGAAGGCCACGATCCAGCGGATCAACGACATCCAACTGACAACGCTAGCGGCTTGCGGTGATGTGGAAAGAAATGTCATGTGTTGCCCGGCACCCATCCGCAACAACCCCGTCCGCGATCAGATGCAGGAGATGGCCGATAAACTTGCCGATCATCTCGCTCCCCGAACGCGTGCCTACCATGAAATTTGGCTCACCGATTCGGCAACGGGCGAGAAAACGCTCGCCGCCGGCGGCTCAGAAGGGGCGGAAGTCGAGCCGATCTACGGGCTCACCTATCTGCCTCGCAAATTTAAGACGGCCTTCGCTTTGCCCGAAGACAATTGTGTCGATGCCTACGCCAACGATCTTGGCTTTCTAACCGTCCACGAGGGCGGGAAAATTCTGGGCTATAATGTGATCGCGGGGGGTGGCATGGGTGTGACTCCAAGTGCTGCCAAAACATTTCCAGCGCTGGCCAAGCGGCTTGGGTTTGTGCCGCCGGAAGATGTGCTCGATATTGCCACTGCGATCGTTAAGGTGCAGCGTGACTACGGCAACCGCTCCGACCGCAAGGTGGCTCGGCTGAAATACACGATCCACACGATGGGGTTGGAAAACTTCCGGGCCAAGGTAGAGGAGTATTTCGGCAAACCTTTGGCCGCCTGCCATCCCAGTGACGTACACGGCTTCGACGACCACATCGGCTGGTTTGAGCAGGGGGATGGCAAGTATTTTTATGGACTCAATATTGAGAATGGTCGGATTCTCGACAAGGAAGACTTTAAACTGAAGTCAGCGCTCAGAAAGATTCTGAGTGAACTCAAGCCGGGCGTGCGGATCACGGCCCACCAGAGCCTTCTTTTTACAGATCTGCACGTGACCGACCGGATCAAAATTGCCGATATTCTTCACGCCCACGGCGTGAAGACGAGTGAAGAAATCTCGACCTTAAGGCGTTGGAGCATGGCCTGCGTGGCGCTGCCAACATGCGGGTTGGCGGTGGCCGAGAGCGAGCGGGTGCTGCCCGGGCTGATCGATTCACTGGAGCCAGAGGTCGCCAGACTTGGGCTGGCAAACGATGCCTTCACGCTCCGCATGACCGGTTGTCCCAATGCCTGTGCCCGTCCTTACAACTGCGACATCGGCATCGTCGGACGGACGCTGGGAAAATACACGATCTTTTTGGGCGGCCGTCTGCTCGGGGATCGTCTCAATGAAGTCTATAAAGACGTTGTACCGTTTGAGGAATTAAAATCAGAGATCACAGCGGTGCTCTCCTGCTACAAGGCGGAGCGGCACGCAGCTGAAACGCTGGGCGACTTCTGCCATCGCAAAGGGATCCCTGGCGTGCGATCATGGGCTGAGCAGTGGCTTGCGGGAGCTCGCGGCCACGGATAGATTTTTCCGGCCGCAGGCTCAAATGACATGCTAGGCGGCCTCAAAAAGAGAACCGCGAGGGGTGTCCGTGGGACAAAGCCTTATTTCACGCGGGCAGGTCGTCCCACATCGGACACCACAGCGGCGTGCGTGGGAAAAGTTGTGATGCCAGCTTGAGCGCCATCTGCGTGGATGGTTCTAAGCGTCCGGCTTCAGCGGCTTCGATTGGGTCGCACTGGCCCAGCAACAGGCGGGCCAATTCGTCGTCAACCAGACGCAAATAACTGCGTCCTACCCGGCCGGCATGCACGGTCGACTTGCCATTGGCCACGATGATTGAGCCACGAAAACTGGGGGCATCGAGGCCCAGTTCAACCGTTTCTCGGATGCCCCGCTGGGCCATTCTCACAGCCAGTTCCTCAGCAATCGCCGTCAAGACTTCAAGCGGACGGTAGACCTTGGCGACGATCATACGATCGCTTCCCTGCACCGTGCTCTCACCGCCGGCCACAACGTCGTGTAGCGAATCGTTAGCTCCCGACTCATAAATAATTTCTTGGCGGTCGTTCTCGATAGCTTCGGCACAGACACGAGCAAGAATGTCGCGTTCGAGGCCTGGGATCTCGGGATCAGCCATCAACTCCAGCACGCGATTGCCGGACTGGATCGCATAGCCCACAATTTTCGCTGTTGTCTCGTGAAGATCGTAGCGATCTTGGCCCATCAGTGCGACGATGATCGAATCAAATGCACTGCGACTCACGAGCCAGCGAGAATAGACTTCGCTGCGTTCCAGCGGTCCGACAAAGCGAGATGCGTTTTGTTTGTAAATGCGAAGAATCGCTGGCAGTTCCACATGCCGCCACTGTCGCATCGAAACCCGTTCGCCCACTCGCTGCGGCGCATCGAGTAGTCGCGAAAGGATGTCGGCGGGTCTCCCGGGAGTAACGCAGTCGCGGCCCAAAACGCTCCAGCCGAGTTCGTAAAAAGAAGGTGCAATTCGAGTGCGAGAAAAGCCAATCGCTGCCCCAATCCGTCGCATGCGATCTTCGGCGGCCCCAATCAAGCGTTGGCCGTGGCCGGCACCACGGCATTCCGGCAAGACGGCCAAGCGATCGATGACAGCCGCCGGCACGGGTGTGCCATAAAGCATCACGCTGCGCGGGACGACTTCGACATGGCCGACGATCCGGCCCGCCAAGCGAGCTACCAGTCGGTTTGCGGAATCATGATCGGGATGATCCACCGCCGCATGAAACTCTGCCTTTGAGGGAGGTGTCGGTAGGCCTGAGAGGAGTTGCAAAATTTCGTTTTGGTCGCCGGCCCGGGCGGAAGCAACATGGCACTCCTCAAGCATCCAAGAGGGGGGTTTGTGGGACACAATCGGGTGGTGTGGCACGTGTTGTACGGCCTTGCGATTGGCAAGCGGTTGCCGACTGACAACGGTGCCGGAGGGGCGAACTTCAACGTTGTGGACGGTTTTCGTTGAGGCCACCGCCTTTAACGGCTTGTGCGCCTTGGTCGTTGTTAGCGTCTTGGCCGGTTTCTCGGTTCCAGCGGCCAGATGAATTGAATTGGCAGCGGTTTTGTCTATTTTCCGCAGAGTTGCCGTCGATCGAATATGCACGACAACGGGTTTTTGGGAGGCACCCCTGCCAGCAGAAACAGAGGTGCCGGAGCGAATCTTCAGCCTCAGCCCGGAGCGAATCTTCAGCCTCAGCTTTGTGCGGGATGGCCGAGCAACAACGGCAGCCGAGCGAGCATCGGATCGCACTGGTGTGCGAGAAGCTCGCACGGGCGATCGATGAGATGACCGTTTTTGAGAACGACCTGAAGTACGCATGACCTCTCCTCTCCGTGGAGTGACAAAACAAGTCCATTACCCAACAACATAAGCCGATTCTCAAACGTTTTCCAGTGCCAGGAAATTTTTCAGCGTTTTTTCAGGGAAAAAACACCAGGGCAGCTCGCGAGATGCCAGCACTTTTTGGCTCCGCTGGGCAGTTGCCAGTGGCCCCACGCTGTCTAGGAGCATGCGGCGGACGTCCTGCACATAAAACCCCATCCGGTCATTGGCGGCCCTAATTTCTCGACAGCGACGGCGGGCGAGGGTTGGCGTTGGAAATGTTTCAACCCAGCGAGACTTCTGCGTCACTAGATCCCGCAGTGCCTGCGGTTGCTCAGCCAGAGCAGCGAGGTGCCGTTCGGGATGGAACTCCAAATCCCGCAGCGCCTGATGCACGTCGGCCAACTGGGACTGTGGAGTAGGCCCGACAGTTTGGGGAAAGAGGCGATCAACGGGGAGTCGCAGCGTCCCCGAGACAACGGCATAGCGGGGCGGATCACAGCCGGTCAGTCGCCTCACGATGTCGTCAGTGAGTTGGTCGTAGGCTGCGCCGCCGATGCCGTGGACAAATACATCGGCCACGAGCAAACGAGCCACCATGGTTGTGACGATCGCACGGGGACGCAGGCGCAAGGAGTGTTCTTCCATGCGCGAAAGGGCATCTACCCACTTGGAGGGAGACGTATCGAGAGATATTGGCAATTCCACTCGCAAAGTCTCCATGTCGGAGAGCGTCAGCATGCCGGGCGTGGCGGTGTTGGCAAAGACGCGTCGCCGCCTTGGGTCGTCTCGCGACCAGAGCCACCACGGCACTTCAACCCACGGGCCCTCGTCGGAGTCGACTGTGCGGGTGGCGAGGTCGGGCATCGGTCTTGCGCTACCACGCTGCTTGTGTACTCGACGGTAGTCGGCCAACGCCCCGTTATAGGCCTCGTGCAATCGCTGTGAATTGGCCAGCAGCCAACCCATGAAAACCATCACAGTCGGCAGACGCACCATTTCGCTGACGGGGAGTTCGAGAGTCTCCAGACCAAATCGGGCCTCAAGGGAGTGTCTTGCCTGCGAGAGTGCCAGGCCGATGCGATGGCACTCGCCGGCGCGTTCTACAGCCAGCGGCCACCAGCGACGCAAGATTGCATCAGGCTCCAGCGGTTGGAGTATCGCGCTGGCTCGTTTGCCAAACGAAGTAAAGCATTCAGAATCGACAATGCCCCGTTCCTCCCACGCCATCTCAGGCATCACTCCGTCGGCTCCCGGCAGATCGAAGGGCACCTCTTCCAGACGCGCATCGCTGGGCGTTCCCAGAGGCACGTTGACGCTCGTAGAGGAGCAGCGGTCGGTGTCAACGATGAGATTGATTGCCGTGCCGCCCAGCTTGCGGGCATAGGCGTCGAGGGCGGAGTTTTTCAACCAGACGCCCGCGTGAAATAGATCTGGCTGATGGCCCCCCATCACGATCGGTCGCGCAATCCAGTCGGCCATGTCGCCAGGACGGTCGACATCACGGTAGTGCGATGTGTATTCAGCGGCGACAGTCAGCACTTCTCGGCGAGTGGCGGCGATCAGTTCCCAAAGTTTTAAATCACCGACGCGGGTGTCAAACGCAGCCCGCAGCAAGCGGTTGTTATCAACGAGGGATTCGATTGAATGACCCGGCGAGTCGGCCGAGGCTCGAAGAGGTGGCTCAATCAGGCGGTCGCCTGAGCCGTGCGGAGCTTTAAATGTGCGTCTAGAGGGGGGCATGGTCTGTCAGAACTGCCGGAGCGGTATGGGTTCCCCAGAGCACGGGGCACTTTCCCGATCGGCAGCGGCCATCGCGGTCGCTAGAGCCCGGTCGAGCACAGAACGGTAATAGGCCAGACGGGTTGTCGCATCGTCCAGTGCACCCCCAAAACTCCTCGCCTCATCAAGGTAGATCAGTGGCACCGGCAGTTCCACGATCGCCAGTTTCGCCGCTGCGGCCTGCGCCCACACCTCAAGCGGCATGGCATAGCCGAGTTCCCGAATCTTGAGCGACTCAAGCGCTCGCCGCGAGTAGGCCTTGAAGCCACAGAAGGCGTCGCTCAGGGAGAGCAACAGTCTTTGATCGATGTCGGCGGTGATCTGCTGATTGATTCGGCGGCGATCTGCGGGGGCTTGCGTATCTAGGGGCGATGGGAGAAGGAAGCGGCTGCCGCTGACGATATCTACTGGGCGGTCGGGATTCAGCAGGGCGGCAATAAAATCGGGAATCAACCGGGGTTGGTGCTGGCCGTCGCAATCGATCGTCACCAGCCCCGCCCACTTTCCGGCCAGCGTGGTTTGAAACGCAGTTGCGAGCGCTGCTCCGTAGCCCAGATTTGTTGTGTGGCGAATGACACGCACATCGGTTCTTTTGGCCAGCACATCGGCCGTTCCATCGGTGGAGCCATCATCGACCACAAGCACGTCGGTGGCATAGCGCAGCACCTGATCGAGCACTGTCGAAACGTATGCAACCTCGTTGTAAACTGGCAAGGCAACTAAAAATTGGGGGGCGATGGGAAAACCCTTGGGAAGCATCATTGGTGTCGGCGTTGCCATCCGGCGAGGGAAGAGGGCGGAGAAAACCGTCCTAGAGTGAGTGTAGCGTCGAGTTATAAAAAAGCGCGTCGCGGCCTCGAGAGCATTCGGAGTGACGGGCGGCCTTGTGTTGGCAGATTTTGATGCGGCAGGGCTTTTGCGTCGCCGCGGCACGCCTTTTGCTTCACCAGAACCGTTATGAACGTCAAACGCACTTTTTTTCGTGTCAGCCCAAAAAACAGCCGTATTTTGCCGTTGAGCTGTGCGGCTGCCGGGCATCGCACCGTTCAAAAATGCAACGCGCGTTCAATATTGCTTCTTTCGATCTCCATTGAAACTTTTCTGAATCCACTCCGTTGAACCAGAGCAAGGCCGCGGCCTTTTTTATAGAAAGATTTGTCCGATGAAAAAGAAAATTAAATATTCCAACACCAATCGATTTGAGCATCTTGAATCTCGCTCAATGATGGCAGCGCAGTCCTTGGCGGGCACCCCATCCGGAAGCCGCCCTCCTGCTCCCATGCCAGTCATGCTGCCGATCGCAGTCGCGTCGCTCGACGGCACGGGCAACAACATTACCCATCCCGACTGGGGCAGCACAGCCGAGCAGTTGCTGCGCCGTTCTCCAGTCGCCTATACAGACGGCATCAGCACGCCCTCCGGGGCCGATCGCCCCAATGCCCGAGCCATTAGCAACGCTCTGGCAGCCAATCCCATCGACGGCATTACCAACGACCGAGAGTATTCTGCTTTTGTCTACGCATGGGGGCAGTTTCTCGACCACGACCTGAGCCTTTCCGAAGCAGCCACTCCCCGCGAGCGAATCGTGATTGCTGTGCCTTCAGGCGATCCCTCGTTTGATCCAAATGGGAGCGGTCTGATGACGATGTCGCTGTCGCGATCGGCCTACGATCCGACCACCGGCTCAGCTGCAGGCAACCCCCGCCAGCAACTTAATTCACTCACGTCCTTCATCGACGGTTCGCAGATCTATGGCATCGATGCCACCCGGGCCGCCGCGCTCCGCGACTTTATCGGTGGCCGCTTGAAGACCAGCACAGGCAATCTCCTGCCATTCAACACCGCTGGCTTGGCCAACGCCAACGACGCCCATCGTGTCACCGACGACAAACTCTTTCTGGCAGGAGATGTCCGCGCCAATGAGAATCCGGAATTGATCGCCCTTCAGACGCTCTTTGTCCGCGAGCACAACAGAATCGCAGCCGCCGCTGCGATCCAGAATCCCGTGTGGACCGACGAGCAACTCTATCAACACGCCCGTCGCACCGTGATCGCGGAATTGCAGAGCATCACCTACAACGAATTCTTACCGGCGATCCTCGGTGGTAAGACGCAGGCCTCAGCAGACCTGCGGGCCTACCGAGGCTACCGAGCCGATATCAATCCGGGCATCGCCACGGAATTTTCAACGGCCGCCTTCCGGCTTGGGCACAGCATGCTCGGCCCAGATCTAGAATTTTTGGATAACGATGGCAACGAGATTCGCGAAGCCCTCAGTCTCCGCGACGCTTTTTTTAATTCACCGATTGTCGTTGAAACCGGTATCGACCCGATCCTCAAGTATCTCGCCAGCGACCGCGCTCAGGAGATGGACACCATCGTGGTCGACGATGTGAGAAACTTTCTCTTCGGTGCTCCCGGTCAAGGGGGATTTGATCTGGCGGCCCTCAATATTGAAAGAGGACGCGAACACGGCATCGCCGACTACAACTCCGTTCGGGCTGCCTACGGACTGCCACGGCTCACGAGCTTTGCACAGATCACGGGGGACAAAGCTGTTCAAGAATCGTTGACAGCCACGTACGGCAGCATCGACAAGCTTGACCTGTGGGTGGCTGGACTGGCCGAGAAGCATCTGCCCGGTTCGAGTTTGGGTGAGACATTCACGCGGATTGTGGTCGATCAATTCAGCCGACTCCGCGACGGCGA
>QWQJ01000016.1 GCA_003670865.1 Planctomycetota bacterium
CTGGCTGCTGCATCAGCGCGAAGTTCTGCTTCAGCAGCCGAGACAGTCACCGGCGGGCTTGATCCGCCGGGCTGAAACGAGAGGGTTGGACGAATCAGTTTTCGTCCATCGACACTCTTGACATTGATCGAGATTTGCGACGTGCTGTAGGAGCGCTGCTGTCGGAGGCGGCCGTAGATGATCTCCTCCACGCTGCCGACGATCACTCGCCGCACCCCATCGCGGCCCCACGAAACCGCCACGTCATTGAGCCACACCGAGACAAAGCTCACGACGATGGCCAGCGCTACAGCCGGCCAGATCGTCGCCATGGGCGTGACCCCGGCTGCTTTGAGTGCAGTGATCTCGTTGCTGGCAGACATCCGGCCAAACACGCTGGCCACCGCAAAGAGCATCGTGCCAGGGACGGCAAACCGCATTGCCTCAGGCAGGACATAAGGCACAAGCGCCGCAATTTGCATGAAGCCGAGGCCCTGTTGCTGCGCTTCTTTGACCAAGCCAACCACAAGCATGAAGAGCGTCAGGGCGGCGAGGGCTACCAGAAAAACCTGGAGCAGTTCGCAGAGGACATAACGAGAAATGATCTTCATTGGAGTTACGAAAAGACTCAGTCAAGCAAGCAATCACGTCAACAGCTCAAAAAGTTTAAAAGGTTTCTCAAGCAGGGGGATGCGGTGTGGGGTTATTGTTCCCGTGAGCAGTATTGCCCGTTCGCGACTCTTGGAGGGCACGGCCGTAGATCGCAATTGCCTCGGCAGCTGCCACGATGGCTTCGTGAAAACTCTCTTCAGCAACATACTGTCGGACCCGGGCCACGATTCCGACGGTGCGTTCCTTGTCGGGTTCGGCAAGTCCGTCTGAAGCGGCTTCCACGCTGGCAATAACGCCCTCGAGAAGCAGCGCCGTCGGCGAACAGTCATAGGTGCGGTAGGGCCCCTTGCCGAGCCGAGAGCCGATCGGGAGCACTCGGACTTGCGCGGCTTGAGGGGAGGAAAATCCAAGCACAGCCGCGATCAGAGAGACGAGCGCTACGAGGCCTGTGGCAACGGCACCAAACAGGTAGACCGGAATCAGAATACTCTGCGGCGTATTCCGTTCGGTTAACCAAAAAGATATGAGCACCAGTGACGCAAAGAGGCTCACGGCAGCAACTGCCAGCATTTTCCAAGGGATTGGCTGCCCCTTTAAATCGACATGCTCGATCGCACTCATAGCCCACGGTTTGTCACTCGCAGAAGGCTTGGACACTTCCTCGGATCCAGCCTTCGCGACAATGACGGTGACATTATCTGGTGCACCTCGAACAAGGGCTAGACGAATGAGTGTCTCGGTCGCCTCGCGGGGCTCTAGTTCGGCGGCAAACAAGCCGATCTCTTCATCCGTTACTTGTCCAGAGAGGCCGTCGCTGCAGAGCAAAAAGACATCGCCATCCTCAACCGGGAACGGCCCCTC
Source organism: Planctomycetota bacterium (assembly GCA_003670865.1). Taxonomy (GTDB): domain Bacteria; phylum Planctomycetota; class Planctomycetia; order Pirellulales; family UBA1268; genus BAIKAL-G1-2R. The sequence continues at coordinate 1,453 of QWQJ01000016.1, forward strand.
CAGATCGACCACGACCTGCGGGTGCGGGCCCATCGATCGGGTGATGATGTTTTTTGGTGCGCGGTTGTTGGCCTCTTCCCGCGTCAGCCCGCCAGCGGTTTCCAGTTCCCAAACAAGCGAGTGATCTTTTGACAGTTGATCCACAGTCTTGCCGCGAATGCGATACGCGCGGCTATCGCCGATATGTCCGATGAGTGCACCACGGGGCAAGATCACCAAGGTAGTGCATGTCGTGCCCATGCCTTTAAATTCTGCAGCGCTCTCTCCCTGTCTGTTGATCTCGGCATTCGCCTGTTCAATGCTGTGGCGGAGCGTGAGCGGTGGCGACAACTGACCGGCTTTTTCGTAGAACAGCGGCACTTGCTCAGCGGCAATGGCACTGGCTTTTTCACCTGCTGCGTGGGCCCCCATGCCGTCAGCCACGAGAAATAACCAACCGCGGGCGTTGAATTGCTGGGCACTCGAGGGGGGCAATACTGCCTTTGCGTCTTGATTATTGGAGCGACGGCGACCGATATCGGTGCGGTCGCAGTGGACAAGGGTTGTGCCTTTTCCCACGCGTCTCGTGCCCTCGAGAGATCTTTCAAAAGTCGGACTGTCAAAGGTTTCTTGGGCACACGCACCGAGAACCTCGCCGAATCTTCGCTAGATATGGTAGCGAGTCATCACCAGAGTCTAGCGAACCGGGGCTGACGCGGCGAGACGGATACGATCTGGCAGAAGGCGTTCTTTTAAGACTGATCTGGTAACGATTGGTCTAAAAATCTATTCTCCTGGCCACTTTTACAGTTTCAATTACGGTCCAATGGAAATGGTCGCCCTTAGTGCCAAAACGGGCTTGAAAGCGACACCCGGCCGAACAGCGAGCAGCCCATTCCCGCAGGCAATCCCCCATGAGCCAGGCACATTTCCCACACAGTCATTCAGTGAACCTGCCGGCAGCGGCGGCGATGGTCGCCTGTTTGCTCGGGGCCGCTAGCGGTTGCGTTCAGCGACGGATGACGATTCGCAGCAATCCGCCAGGCGCGCTTGTCTATGTGGATGATTATCAAATTGGCACAACCCCTGTTTCGACCGACTTCATTTATTACGGCACTCGTAAAATCCGCTTAGTCAAGGATGGTTTTGAAACGCTCACGGTGCGACAGCCATTTCCAATGCCATGGTACGAGATTTTCCCACTCGACTTTGTCACAGAAAATGTCTGGCCGGGTGAAATTCGCGATGAGCGAGTCGTCGATTTGGCAATGATGCCAGCCTCTTCCACGCCCCCAGAACAGATGGTGGCCCGCGCTGAGCAGGCACGACTCGCAGCCAACAGCCTGCCGGCGCCTCCGCCGCTAGCGGCCCGCCCCGCTGTGACTCAGCCAATCCCTGCGGCACCACCGCAGGGCATGCAGGGACTGCAAGCCCCGCTGCGAAATTCACCGACCCAAGGCATTCCCAGCCTCGGTATGCCATAATCGCGGTATGACTGCTTTTGATTCTCGCTTACTGTTGCAATCCCGCGCGGAGTTAGATGCGTTGAAGCTGGCTCGCTTCCGCGAATTGTTGGCTACAATCCTGCCGCAGAATCAATTTTATGCGGCAAAGCTGGCTCGCGTTTCGCAAGAGATTGATTCACTCGACGACATTGCCCAGTGGCCCTTCACATTTAAGGAAGAATTAGTTGAAGCAGCGGCCACGACTGGCACCCCCGCTAATCTCACATGGCCTGCCGATCGCTATCAGCGATTTCATCAGACCAGCGGCACGCACGGCCGCCCGTTGCCAATTTTTGATACAGACGATGATTGGGCGTGGTGGATGAATTGCTGGCAAGCGATCTATGATCGGGGTGATGTCTGCGCTGGCGACCGCGTGCTGGTGGCATCGTCGTTTGGCCCCTATGTAGGGTTCTGGTCGGCCTTTGAAGGCGCTCTGACTCGCGGTGCGATGGCGATCCCAACCGGTGGCATGCCGAGCCTTGCCCGACTCGAACTCGCTCGGAGCCTCGCCGCGACAGTGCTCGTGGCCACGCCGAGCTATGCGATGCATCTAGCCGAGGTGGCCCAGGATCATAAAATCGACACAGCACATTTGCCGATCAGGTTGGTGATCGTGGCCGGAGAGTTGGGCGGTTCCATTCCAGCAGTGCGTGCCAGGATTGGGGAGGCCTGGAATGCCGAAGTGCTTGACCATGCCGGTGCCAGTGAAGTTGGCCCATGGGGTGTGGGCGAGCGTTACGGCCGCGGGCGCGATGTGATCGAGCCTTGGTTTCACGCCGAGTTTCTCTCGCTGGAAACCGGAGAGGCAGCGAGGCCCGGAGAGCTTGCCGAACTCGTGCTGACAACGCTAGGCCGCAGTGGCGCGCCGGTGATTCGCTACCGCACCGGGGATGTCGTGCAGGCGCGTTATTCGCCGGACGAAGAAATTGCCGCTGGAGCCTCTGTCTGGGTGCGGCTGGAAGGGGGGATTCTTGGTAGAACCGACGACATGCTCGTTGTGCGTGGCGTCAATATCTTTCCAGGCGCGATCGACGACATCGTCCGGAGTTTTCCAGAAGTCATCGAATACCGTCTGACGGTATCGACCCGGGAGAGCCTTGATGCGATCTCCTTAGAAATTGAAGACCGACTGAACGCGCCTGAGCGAGTGGCGCAAGAATTACAGGTGCGGCTGGGCTTGCGGGTCGAAGTAACGACAGTGCCGATCGTCAGCCTGCCTCGCTTCGAAGGCAAAGGACGACGCATCATCGACCGCCGCCAGTCATAAAACAAGAAAGGTCGGAAGTGTGTTGCAATGAATCAACCAGTCCCTCAATCGATCAGGCGAACGGACGACGGTGCCATCGAGATTGTGTGGTCAGATACCGCCCGTCGCACATACACCCCCCGCTTGCTACGCGATGCCTGTCCATGCGCAAACTGCCGCGAGCAACGCTTAGAGCCCGCCGCGCCACCGCCCCTGCTGCTGGTGTTGAGGCCCGAGGAAGTTGCTCGACTTGGAATTATCGGCATGAATCCCGTCGGTCAGTATGCCTATGCGATCGAATTTACCGATGGCCACTCCAGCGGCATCTACACGCTTGAGTATCTCCGCGAATTGGGTGGCTCCTGCGAATCGGCTAGCCTCCGCATCCCCCCGGCAACGCCTGCCGAAGGAAATTTCCGGTAAACGAGGATTGCATGCCGGGGTGGCCCCCGCCGTTCGCCGAATTGACGGCCGTCTTCCCCACGTTCATCTGTGGGGCTTTCGAAAGGGTGAAGCAACGCCGAACGCGAGAATTGTCATCGTTCGTTGAATCGTTCGTGGGTGGGATGGTACTGTGCCATCAGTTTGCCCGCCCTCGGACTTTTCCATGCCCCGTCGCGACGACATCCACACGATTCTGCTGATTGGTTCTGGGCCGATTGTTATCGGTCAGGCTTGCGAATTTGATTATTCCGGCACGCAGGCCTGCAAAGCGCTTCGTGAAGACGGCTACCGCGTTGTGCTGGTGAATTCCAACCCCGCCACGATCATGACCGATCCGGGCACGGCCGATCGCACCTACATCGAGCCACTTACATGGCAGATGCTGGAAAAAGTAATTGAAATCGAGCGGCCCGATGCCGTGCTTCCGACGCTGGGAGGTCAAACGGCACTGAACCTAGCGATGGAACTTGAGCAGCATGGAGTGCTCAAGAAATACGGCATCGAAATGATCGGCGCAAGGGCCGACGCGATTCGTCGTGGCGAAGACCGCGAGTCATTTAAGGAAACGATGGGCAAGATCAACCTTGAAACCTGCCGTGGTCGAATGGTTCGTTCGCTGCCTGAGGCCCGCGAAGTGCTGGCCGAGGTAGGACTTCCTGCTGTGATTCGCCCCAGTTTCACGCTCGGTGGCTCGGGATCGGGCGTGGCTTACAACCGCGAAGAGTTTGACCAGAAGGTGCAGCGAGGCCTCGACCTTTCACCTGTTGGGCAAGTCCTTGTTGAGGAGTCGATTCTGGGCTGGAAAGAATACGAGATGGAGGTGATGCGCGATGCCGACGACAATGCCGTCGTCATCTGCTCCATCGAAAACTTTGATCCCTGCGGCGTGCATACTGGCGATTCAATCACCGTTGCCCCGGCCCTCACGCTTACCGACAAGCAGTATCAGCGGATGCGGGATGCCAGCTTTGCCGTGATTCGCGCAATTGGAGTCGAGACAGGTGGTTCCAATATTCAGTTCGCCGTCGAGCCCCAGACCGGCCGAATGATCGTGATCGAGATGAATCCTCGCGTTAGCCGCTCCAGTGCGCTAGCCAGTAAGGCCACCGGCTTCCCGATCGCAAAAATTGCCGCCAAGCTGGCGGTTGGCTGGCGGCTACACGAATTAGCCAACGACATCACCAAGAAAACAAAGGCTTGCTTTGAGCCATCCATTGATTACGTCGTCGTGAAGATACCGCGATTTGCGTTTGAAAAGTTTCCCGAAGCCGATAGCCGCCTGACAACGCAGATGAAGAGCGTGGGAGAGACGATGGCAATCGGCCGGACATTTAAGGAGGCTTTTCAAAAAGCCTTGCGAGGCCTTGAGGTCGGCAGCTTCGGCCTCGGCTGCGACGGCAAGGATCTGTGGGGCACAGCCGCCGAACCGTCTCTGGACGACATCCGCGTGCGAGTCTCAACGCCTGACCCCGATCGCGTGTGGTATCTCCGCTATGCCATCAAGGCGGGGATGTCGTTAGAAGAATTATATGAACTGACTGCCATCGATCGCTGGTTTCTCGATCAGATTCAGCAACTCGTAGAACTGGAAAGTCTGCTGCGGACAGTCGGTTCGCTCGCGGCCATTGACGATGAGCTGTTGCGAGAGGCAAAGCAGGCGGGATTTTGCGATCGGCAATTGGCCGTGATGCTCGGATCTACAGAAATGGATGTGCGCGAGGATCGCAAGCGGCGAGGGATTATTGCCACCTATAAATCGGTCGACACATGCGCTGCTGAATTTGAGGCATCGACTCCCTACTATTATTCAACCTGGGAAGACGAGGATGAAACCAGACCCAAAGAGCCAGGGAAAAAACGGATCATGATTCTCGGCGGCGGGCCCAACCGGATTGGACAGGGGATCGAGTTTGACTACTGCTGCTGCCACGCCAGCTTTGCCCTTCGCGAGATGGGGATCGAGAGCGTGATGGTCAATTCCAATCCTGAAACAGTCAGCACCGATTACGACACCAGCGACATGCTCTTCTTCGAACCGCTGACCTGCGAAGATGTGCTGAACATCGCTGAGCGCATCGATCCCGATGGCGTGATTGTGCAACTGGGTGGGCAGACCCCGCTCAATCTGGCCCGAGCGCTGGCGGCTGCCGGATTACCAATCATCGGCACCAGTGTCGAGACAATCGAGCAGGCCGAGGACAGGGAGAAATTCCGAGACTTGCTCGATCGATTGCAACTCAAGCAACCCGCCAGTGGCATCGCCAGAACCCTCGAGCAGGCTCGTCGCGAGGTGGCGAGAATTGGGTACCCATCTCTGGTGCGTCCTAGCTTTGTGCTCGGCGGCCGGGCGATGGAAATTTGCTACGACAACGTGCAGTTTGAACGGTATGTTGCCGAAGCCTTTGCCGTGGCGCAGGGGCAACCGGTGTTAATCGACCGCTTTTTGGAAGATGCTATTGAGGTGGATGTCGATTGTATTTGTGATGGCCGAGATGTGATCGTTGCGGGCGTGATGGAGCATATCGAGGAGGCCGGTGTCCATTCCGGCGACTCAGCTTGTGCGATTCCTCCGCACAGCTTGCCTGCTGATGTGGTTGCCGAGATCAAGGCGGCAGCGGCTGGATTGGCGATGAGTCTTGGCGTTGTCGGGCTGATGAATGTGCAGTTTGCCGTTAAGCGAGAAGAGGGCAAGCAGACGCTCTACGTGATCGAGGTCAATCCGCGGGCCAGTCGCACCGTGCCATTTGTGGCCAAGGCGACAGGTCTTCCGGTGGCCAAGGTGGCTGTGAAGGTGATGGCCGGATTGAGCTTGGCGGAGCAGGGCATCACCGCCGATCCGGTGCCGTCGCATGTGAGCGTTAAGGAAAGCGTCTTTCCATTTGTGAAGTTTGCCGGCGTTGACATCGTACTTGGCCCTGAGATGCGATCGACTGGCGAAGTGATGGGGGTCAGCGATCGCTTTAGCATCGCGTTTGCCAAAAGCCAGATCGCCGCTGGAATTTTGTTGCCAGAGCAGGGCCGGATTTTCCTGAGCGTCGCCAGTGCGCAGGCTAAAGAGATGATGGTGGGGCTGGCGCGTCGTTTGATTGATTTGGGATTCGAACTCATTGCCACGTCCGGCACGGCCCGCTCGTTAGCCGATGCAGGCATTCCAGTCGAGGTGGTGAAAAAACTACAAGAAGGCCACCCGAACCTCATTGATCACCTGATTGACGGCCGGGTGCAACTCATTTTTAATACCCCGCGAGGCAAGGGGGCACGCACCGACGAGGGCCGCATCCGTGCAGCCAGCGTGCTGTACGGAGTGCCCTGCATCACAACGCTGCCGGCTGCCGAAGCCTGTGTGCTGGCAATGGAGGCGCTCCGCACTGAATCGCTCGGAGTTCAGGCAATTCAAGATCGCTTGGAGAAGAGAGCAACTACCGTCGTCGCTGCACCATTCTAGTCTAGGCCTTCCTAACCAGTCGCCACGCCCGGTGGATGCGCTCGTTGCGGAAGTCTTCCGGGATCGTGCGATTTGTGATTTCCCGGAGTGTGAAAAGAGAAGCCAGCCGATCTTCGGCTAGATGAAAACGCCGGAAGTTTGTTGAGAAATAGAGAATGCCGCCAGGAATGAGCTGTTGGGCGGCTTGTTCTAGAAGCGATGGATGATCGTGCTCAATGTCCCATGGTGTTTCGCTTTTGGCAGAACGGGAGTAGGTCGGCGCATCGACCACGATCAAATCAAAGAGTGGCTCACCTCGCTTGGTGCGGTGTTCTAAAAATGCCCGGGCTTCATCGCGAATGATCCGATGGCGACCAGAATCCTTAAAGCCGTTCTTGGAGAGGTTGGTGCGAGTCCATTCAAGATAGGTGTTGGAGAGGTCGACACTGACGGTTTCGATTGCACCTCCGGCGGCGGCATAGACGGAGAAACTACCGGTGTAACAAAAAAGATTGAGCATTCGTTTGCCCTGCGATTCTGCCCGCACCATGCCCCTTGTCTGACGATGATCCAGAAAGAGGCCTGTGTCGAGGTAGTCGGAGAGGTTGACCTCAAAAATGAGGCCTGCCTCCTTGACTGTCAGGGCCGCCTGACGCTGATCAACCTTCTCATACTGACCGCCGGCCCGCTGCCGCTTGCGCATCTTTAAAAAGGTCTGTCCGATCGGTACGCCGAGTTCTAGTGCAGCCGCTTCGATCATCTTGTCAAGCCAGACATCGTGCTCGATATCGGTGCGGTCATGCGGTCGCTCATATTCTGCCGCGTGCAGCCAGCCGGCATAAAAGTCAATGACCAGCGGAATCTCGGGAATGTCTCGGTCGTAGATGCGAAAGGCCTCGATGCCCTGTCGCCTTGCCCACTTGGAAAGATGCTTGAACCGCTTGGATAGTCGGCGTCGAAAGTCGCCCACCTGATCGTCCACTGTCCGCGAGCCGGATGAGCGCGTGGTGGAGAGTGTGTTGACGTGGGAAACCCCCGGGACGATTGAAGTTTGCTGGTGTTCAGTATTTTCGCGGAGACGGATATCGACTTCCAGAAGGCGGCACTGAATCGGGCCATTCATCAATGGCACGCGGTGGGTGGGCCGCAGCCCAAGTTGGCCTGCGGCAGGGGTGTCGGCTGCCAGGATCGCCGCCCGCCATCCGCCGCAGTGAGCCACGAGCCAATCGCCTAGGCGATGAAACAAAGCAGCGGCCCGTGGCAGCGGCAATCGCTCTCCGTAAGGCGGATTTGTCACGACCAGCCCAGCACTCGCCGATGGAGCAACGTGCTCAAAATGATTTTCTGTAATCACAACCATTTCGGCCACGCCCGCCGCCTCGGCGCAAGCTCTGGCCGCCACCACCGCCTGTGGGTCTAGATCGCTGGCAGCAAAGCTCCCTGACGGGTGATGCACACGGGCCTCAAGCTCTGCCACGAGTCGGTCAGCGAGTGGCCGATTAAAATCACGAAACTTAAAGAATCCATGGGACTTGCGTCGAGCGCGGTACAGCCCGGGGGCGATGCCAGCGGCGATCGTGGCAGCCTCAATCACAAGCGTTCCAGAGCCACACATTGGATCCAGAATCGACTCGCCTGGCAGCCAGCCAGCCGTGGCCAGAATGCCGGCGGCAAGCACCTCAGAAAGCGGGGCCGCGACCTCTCCCATGCGCCAGCCTCGCTGGTGGAGCGAGCGGCCTGCCGCGTCTCTAAAAATAGTTGCGGTGTTTCCCACCAAGTGCAAGGCCAGCCGCAAGGTGGCACCCCGCAGTTGCACGCTGGGCCGCTTTCCGCTGGGAGTGCGGAGCTGGTCGACCATTGCATCCTTGACGATCTGCGCGGCGTAGAGGGAGTGCGTCAAAAATGTGTCGTGGATGACGGCATCGACGCGGAGCGTGTCGGACGTCTTGAGTTGCTCTGTCCAATCAACTTCCAGCATGGCTCGGTAGAGTGAATCGGTGGAATCGACAGAAAACCGTCCGAGTGGTTCAAGGATGCGAATCGCGGTTCGACTTTCGAGAACGGCGCGGTAGAGCGTTTCTTTGCTTCCAGAAAATTCAACCGTGCGGCGACCGATGCGCAGGTCGCTGGCGCCCAGATCGGTAAGCTCTCGAGCAAGAATCCATTCCAGCCCTTCGAGTGTTCGCGCGGTCATTCGCGGCGACTCATCAGGCGTGGGCGCCGGCAGCGGGCGAGGCGTTGGCGGGATGGTGGGAAACGAATGAGCCATAGTGGATTAGAGACCAGCATACACGCGATCCGCCTTCAATTTTTTTCGTGGGTGAATTCTCGGGCTTGCTAGTCAACGCAGCTGCTGACTGTCGGCCTTTAAGCGTCGGGCAAAAAATCGACAGTCGCAAAGCACGTTTGACGGCTGACAAACAGAAGCCCTACAGTGTGCAGTATGAATGTGCGAAACAAATCGATCGGGTGGTTGGCCGCTGTGTTGGCGTTTGAATTATTGGCGGCGGGCTGTCGCCCCGCGGATCCTACGCTTGTAAAGATCGTCTCAAGTCTGCCCCGCACTGGCAGTGCTAAACAGCAGTCCGACACGCTGGTGCGTGGCATCCGTATGGCGATCGAGGAAGTTGGCGAAAAGGTCGGGCCGTTTCGAATCGAATACATCGATCTCGACGACTCGACCGCTGCCGCAGGCCAGTGGACGAGCGAAGCCGAAGCGGCCAACGCGCGGCGGGCGCTACAGGACCCCGATGTGTGCGCTTATATCGGCACGTTCAACTCGGGGGCCGCTAAGGTTTCGATGCCGATTTTAAATCTGGGCGACTTATTAATGGTGTCGCCCGCCAATACAGCCGTTGGCCTGACAAAGCCCGGCCTCGGGGCTCCGGGCGAACCTGGCGTCTATCGCCCCACCGGTCGAATCAATTACACACGCGTCGTGCCGGCCGACGATCTGCAAGGACCACTCTCGGCCGACTGGGCTAAAAAAAGAGGTGTAAAAACGGTATCTATTTTGGATGATAACGAGGTTTACGGAAAAGGCTTAGCCGATCTGTTTGATGAGCGATGCCACGAGATCGGCATCGAGGTGCTGGGCCACGACTCGATCGACTCCAAGGCGCAGGAATTCAAATCGCTGATGGCGACCATTAAGGCGCTAGCGCCCGACCTCGTTTATTTTGGCGGTACAACTCAGAGCAAAGGAGGCCAGCTCGCAAAAGACATGGCAAGCGCTGGAATCACGGCAATCTTGATGGTTCCCGATGGCTGCCGCGAGCAGGTGTTTATCGACTCAGCCGGTGCGGCCAGTCTGGAAGGCCGCTGCTTCGTTACATTTGGAGGGTTACCCCCTGAAAAGCTGACGGGAAAAGGCAGCGAGTTTGTTGAGAGGTACCACAAAAAGTTTGGTGAGATTCCGGAGGCCTACGCCGTCTACGGCTACGAAGCGGCCTGCGTCGCGCTGCGGGCCATTGGCGATGCCGGCACAAAAGACCGTCGAACGATCACCGATGCGGCACTCGCCATACGGGACTTCGACGGAGCTCTTGGCCGCTGGAGTTTTGATCAAAATGGTGATACGACGATGCGCACCCTGACTGTGAGCGCTGTTAAAAACGGTCACTTTGTCTTCGAAGAGGTGCTTGACGCAAATGCCCAGAGCAGCGAAGGCATTGCGGAGTAAGGCACGATTCCTGACCGAAGGATCAATGCCTGTTGGTTATGGCTGTCATGAAAGAGGAGTCAATTGTCTGTACAGTTTTTTCTGCAGCAGTGTTTGATCGGTCTCACCAACGGTGCGCTCATTGCGCTGGTGGCCCTGGGCTACACAATGGTCTACGGGATCATCGGTCTGATCAATTTTGCCCACGGTGATCTGATCATGCTGGGCGCATGCTTGGCACTGTCGCTGGTGACGGCTCTGGGGCTGGCCACGGCCGGACCGACGGCCACATGGCTGGGAATCAGCCTGTTGATCGTGCTCTGTGGCCTTTTTTGCGGCACGCTTAATGTGGCCGTCGATCGTCTTGTGTATAAGCCGCTGCGCAGCGCTCCGAAGCTGGCGCCCCTGGTGTCTGCGATCGGCGTCTCATTTATCTTCATGAACATGGGTCTCTTTTGGATCGGATCGGCTGATCGCGCCTTTCCCGAACTCCTGCCATCGACCAACCTTCTGCCAATGGAAGGGCTCCAGATTACATGGAAAGATTTGCTTGTCGTGATCGTTGTCGTGCCGCTGATGGTGGGGCTTACGCTCTTGGTGCAAATGACGCGGCTCGGCAAGGCCATGCGAGCGGTCTCGCAGGATCAGACTGCCGCTAGCCTGGTGGGCGTTGATGTGGATCGAGTCATCGCAGCAACGTTTTTTATTGGTGGTTTTTTGGGCGGGGCGGCGAGTGTAATCTACGGGCTTTACATCAACACGATCGGTTTTCAGATCGGTTTTCAAAACGGGCTCTATGCGTTTACAGCAGCAGTCCTCGGTGGCATCGGCAGTATTCCAGGCGCGGTGCTGGGCGGTCTTGTGATAGGGCTGGTACGGTCGCTCTCAAGTGCTTATGTCGGCGAGCGATGGACCGGTGCCATTGTGTTTGCCATTCTGATTGTGATTCTGGTCTTCCGACCGGAAGGCCTGTTGGGCAGAAGAACAAAGGAGAAGGTGTAAGAGTGGCGTCCTTCAGGCTCCTGGCAGTCTGAAAGACAATGAGTCACTTGAGACCGCAAAACATGCACAGTTCAGCGTCTTCCACCCCCCCCGCTTCTGCCTCGCGGCGATTGCAGCTGGCATCGCTTTTGCGAGAACGCTGGGATCTGGTAGCCCTGGGATTGTTGGCAATTGCACCGCTCGTGATTCCGGCTCTGGGCGGTGCGCTTGGGGGACAGGTGACAACGCTTTTCATCTACTGCATCTTGGCGTTGGGACTGAATGTGATGGTCGGCTACACAGGTCTAGTGCATTTGGGAATCGCGGCCTTCTTTGGCATCGGGGCCTACTCGATGGCGATTCTGACCGTGCCGATGTACCCGTTTCAAATGGGGTTTGCGGCTGCTGCGGTCATCAGCACGCTGCTGGCGGCAGGAGTTGGTTTAGCGCTGGGCGCACCAACGTTGCGCCTGCGCGGCGACTATCTTGCAATCGTGACGCTGGGTTTTGGAGAGGTTGTCAAAGTCACGCTTCGTAACCTCGAACAGATTACCGGTGGCATGAAGGGGCTCAATCCTGTGCCGCCTCCTGGGGCTGGCGTGACTCTGGGTGGGGTCGATTTAGGGATGGCGTTTGCGATTGATCCGCGCTATTTCTATTACCTTTCGCTGATCGTACTGGCGGGAGTGGTTGTGGCAATGCGACGACTCGAAAACTCCCGTCTGGGCCGAGCGTGGGTGGCGGTTCGTGAAGATGAACTGGCCGCTTCTGCCATGGGAATCTCAGCGACGCGCGTAAAACTATCGGCCTTCGCCATGTCGTCGGCTGTGGCTGGCCTGGCAGGCTGTCTCTATGCAGCGAGCCTGTCCACAACGGCTGATCCCAATGCGTACGATTTCAACCGCTCGATCATGATGCTCTGCGCAGTCATTCTGGGTGGTTTGGGCAGCATCCCTGGCACGCTCTTAGGCGTGGCAATTTTGGTTGGATTCGACACCGTTCTAGCGCCCTGGGCAGACTCTTGGATTCAGCAGATGAATATCAATCCAACTGGATCGAGCCTGCTTTCCTTCAGCGGCTGGCGGTTAGCGTTATTTGGTTTAGCGCTTGTGCTTGTGATGCGGTTTCGGCCGGCGGGGCTCGTGCCAAGCCGTCGGTTGGCGGCGGAACTGCACGAGGGCCAGACATGAAATTAAAACCATTATTTTCTAAAGCGGCGAATGCCGCTGCCATTCGCGCGGCTTCATCCGGCACGCCTCTGCTGGATGTCGATCGACTGAGCGTGCGATTCGGTGGGCTTGTGGCCGTCTCCGAGCTCGATCTTGATGTGGCTCAGGGAAGCATTGTCTCGCTGATCGGTCCCAATGGTGCCGGCAAGACAACGGCTTTTAATTGCATCAGCGGCATCTATGCCCCGTCGGCTGGCAGCGTGCGGTTTGAGGGCCGGCGGCTGGAGCGATCGTTTGCGGCCAGCACATTTTGGGGTGCGATGGGAGTCGGCTTATTGACGGGACTGCTCTTTGCGGCCGCCGCAGTCGATGTCGATCGCCTCTGGCTGGCCGTTATAAAACGCGGCATGATCACCGGTGAGCCGTTCACGATCGCAGGTGCTCAAGCCAGATTACGAGGCTACTTTCGTGCGGAGCTAGCAATCGATCAGATGGCCGGCAAGTGGCGAGTTGTCAGTGCCGACGGATTGGATGTGCTGGCAATCAAACGCAACCTTGCGGATGCCAACAGCCTGCGTGACGACCTGCAAGCAGCCGTCACAGCACGTCGGACTGGCCCCGGCACAGTGCCCGACACAAGTGATCTGGCGGATGTCGCGCAAAAAATCCCTGGACAGTCAAGCGTCTTACCAGTCAAAGAGGATGTGCTCGACCGCCTGGCAGCGGGCAAAGCCCGGATTCGTCGCCGGGGTTGGCTGGGACTTTTTGCAGGCTGGATTCTGGGCACCGCTGGAACGATTGCTGTCTGGCAGCGAGGGAGGCGTTCGGCGCACGTCGTGGCGCAGGCGGGTATCTCGCGGACATTCCAAAACATTCGCCTCTTTTCCACTATGACGGTTTTGGAAAATGTGCTCGTTGGTCTGGATCGTTCGATTCCAGGTGGGGTTTTTGGAATGCTCTTTCGTTCCCCGACCAATCGTCGCGGTGAGAAGGCAGCCCGCGAACAGGCCATTGAGGCCCTCAAGTTTGTCGGCCTTGCCGCTGAAGGCAATCGCATTGCTGGTCAACTTCCCTACGGCGATCAGCGGCGACTTGAGATCGCTCGTGCGGTCGCAACGGGAGCCAGGTTGATTTTGCTTGATGAGCCAGCCGCCGGAATGAACCCATCTGAAACAGGTGAGCTGGCCGGATTGGTAGAACGAATTCGAGATCGTGGAGTGACTGTCTTACTGATTGAGCATCATATGAATGTGGTGATGCGAGTGAGCGATCGCGTGGCGGTGCTTGACCACGGCGTGAAGATTGCCGAAGGCACGCCGGCAGAAGTGAAACGAAACGAAAAAGTGATCGAAGCCTATCTGGGCCCAGACGCATGAGTCTCTGATGCCGATATTTGAAGTATCTCATCTGGTGGCTGGCTACGGGCCGATCAAGGCGCTCGATGGGGTTTCGTTTGATGTGAATGCAGGGGAACTCATTGCAATCATCGGCGCCAACGGTGCTGGCAAGACAACTCTACTCATGACAATCTCAGGGGTCGTGCCGGCTCGCAGCGGCTCCATTCGATTTCTGGATCAACCGATCAACGGGCTTTTAACCCATGAGATTGTTCGCTTGGGTGTCGGCCACTCCCCAGAGGGCCGGAGAATTTTCCCCCGGCTCACGGTTCGCGAAAATCTTCAGCTCGGTGGATTTACGCAGCCCGATCGTTGGCAGTTAAAGCGCGATATTGCCGAAGCCTGCAATCTGTTTCCGGTGCTTGGTACCCGCATGAACCAGTTGGGAGGCACGCTCTCTGGCGGTGAGCAGCAGATGCTGGCACTGGCTCGGGCGCTCATTGGCCGGCCGAAACTCTTAATGCTGGACGAACCGTCACTGGGACTGGCGCCACTAGTGGTTGTTAAGATTTTTGAAGTCATCGCGGGGCTGACATCCCGTGGCATCGCGGTGATCTTGGTGGAGCAAAACGCGAGGGCTGCCCTCAGGCTTGCCTCTCGAGGCTATGTCCTTGAAAGCGGTCGCATCACGCTCAGTGGCAGCGGCCCAGAGTTGTTGAACGACCGCCGGGTACGGGATGCCTATCTTGGTGAATAGAAACTCTTTTCCGCGTTGCATTCCGAGCCTCTGATCCTCCAGGCGCCCTTCTGGACTCGGATGAGAGGACTGATGTTCTGGCTTTGACTTCTTCATCTGAACGATGCCAACGAGATCACTTCGCCTTCAGGAGCCGAATTTATAGGGAACGGCCTGCCACGAGATCAAGAATCGCAGTGCCAAAATCGGCCAAGCGTTTTTCACCGATGCCCTTGATTCGAAGTAAGGCTGCCGGTGAGGCGGGTTTTTCTCTGGCAATTGCCCGCAGCGACTTGTCGTCGAAAATAGTCCAGGCCGGTTTTCCGCGGGCTTCCGCCACATGCCGACGCCACTTCCGCATGCGTTCGAAGAGATCGCGATCGACTCCCTGCCAATCGTCTTCATCAGCTTTCGGAGCGCGAGTTTTTCCGGCGCGTGGCTCTTGCAAGACGACGGACCGAGTGCCGCGGAGCAACTCCCATGAATAATCGTTGAGCATGACAACCGGACGGTCGCCACTGCTGCGAGCCAGCATTCCTTGGTCGAGTAATTGATGCACTAGATTTTCGGCCGCGCGCTGGTCTAGCGAAGGCAGCAATCCAAAGGTTGAAAGGCGATCGTGGCCGTGACGGGTAATCCCGTCAGTTTTTGCACCGCGCAGCACCTCACAAATATGGCGGACGCCAAACCGCTCCTGCACGCGGGCCACGCACGACACGATTTTTTGAGCCGTCACAGTGGAATCGGGAAAACTCTCGGTTTCTCCCAAGCATACATCGCAGGCCCCGCAACTCACGCTACCGTAGGCCTGACCAAAATATTCTGAGAGGGCGGCATGGCGGCAACGCGTTGCCTGCGCGTAGCGACGCATGGCATGCAGGTGTTGAATCTGACCGGCAATGAGCGCTTCGGCTTGGGTCGATTCCAATTCTGACTCAAGAGCACTTTTTCGCACTAGCGATTCCCAGCTGAAGACATCGGCCGATGAATAGAGCAGCACGCACTCCGCAGCCAATCCGTCGCGGCCAGATCGGCCTGTTTCTTGCTGGTAGGCCTCGAGGCTTTTAGGAAGGGCTGTGTGGAGCACAAGTCGCACATCGGAGCGGTCAATTCCCATACCAAAAGCGACAGTCGCTACGACAACGTCGATTGTTTCCCTTGCGAAAGCATCTTGCGTTTTGCGGCGTTCCTCGGGGTCGAGTCCAGCGTGGTAGGGGCGAGCCAAGAGCCCTTCGGCAGCGAGGCGTGCGGCGAGGCGTTCGGTTTCTTTGCGGGAAATACAATAGACGATAGAGGCTTCACCAGCATGACGGCCGAGAATGTGGAGTGTCTGAGTGATCCGGTCGGTGCGAGGCACAACCCGGTAGATCAAATTGGGGCGATCGAATGTGCCCAGCAGCACATCTGGATTGCGCAGATGGAGTTGCGAGATGATGTCGTCGCGAACGCGAGGCGTGGCTGTGGCTGTGAAGGCATGCAGGCTGGCCGAGGGAAAACGCTCACGCAGCAATGACATCTGCCGGTATTCGGGGCGAAAGTCGTGGCCCCAGTGGCTGATGCAGTGGGCTTCATCGATGGCAAATCGCTTCACGCCCACCCGAGCCAGCATGTCGAGCAAGCCCGTGTTGACCAGTCGCTCTGGTGCTGTGAAGAGCAGTCGTAATTCGCCGGCGGCGAGTCGGTTTAAAATGCGAGTGCGTTCCTCCGAAGAAAGTCCGGAGTGAAGTGCGGCTGCGGGGTAGCCAATCGCCTCGAGTGAATCGACTTGATCTTTCATCAAGGCCACCAGCGGCGAGATGACAACATCGGTTGTTTCGGTTACTAATGGCGGCAATTGGTAGCAGAGACTCTTGCCACCTCCAGTCGGCATCACTACAAGCGAGTCGCGGCCATCGAGTGCCGAATGAATCGCCTCAGCCTGCAGAGGCCGCAATTGGTCGAATCCCCACCAACGCGAAAGCATGTCGGTGATGCGTGAATCAATCGGTTCTGCCGGTGCGTCGAGCGACGAAATTGAATCAGGCAAAGACGTGGCCGGCCCTGGCACTGGTACACCTGCGGGGTAAAAAACAGTCGCCTCTACGGTACCAGAAGGCCTCGCAGAAACACAGCATCACGCATCAGCAGATCCTCTGGCAAAGCGGGAATCGCGTGCCCTGTCGGTGGCCAAAGCCAGAGCATGGATCCCGGATCAAGTACGGGCTCGAGGGATCTCTGGGGCGGAGTGGGGATGCAGCAGCATTGAAAATGCCAACCGGGGCCCCGTCGCCATGGTCTGGACTGCCTGGAAAATGCGGACTGGAAATCGACGATGTAACCCTGATCGGTGCGATCCAAGGGCTCTTCATGGGAGAGAGTTTACTGAACTCCGCAAGTCCGATGCCTTTGTTATGGACGACGCTATGTACAAGATGATCTGGCCGCACGCGCCCTCGCCCCCCTTTACCCAAAGGGTCGCCGGCAGTTTTCTAGGCTTTATGCCGCGTGAAAGACGCCTTGCCTCGGGGGCCATGCGGGTGGGAGAGTCTCGGCCCCAATGATGTTTTTCGACTGTTTCCAGTCTTCTGTGGCGGTTCAGCAGCGCACGCTCCAGCGCGCGATCGCGTGCGCGCTCATGCTGCTGCTTTTCTTGCTGCGATCAGCGCCCGCCGCTGAGCCCGCCGGCGGAATGTTTTTACCGAGCGATAGCGGCCTCTCGCTCTGGCAGCAGACGCTCGAAACAGTCAGAGCCGAATGGCCGATCGTGCGCACCGTGGAGCCTGATTTTCATTCGCTGCCGCCGCGAGAGGGAGTCATCGAATCGGCATGGGTGGAACCCCAAAGCGATAAGCCAACCCCGGGTTCGCTGCCGATCACTTCCCAGGCGTGGCCTCCACGTCGACACCGGGTTGTTGTGCGAGTGGTGCCAGCGGCCAATGGGGTATGGATTGATGCAATCGTGGAAACCCAAACGATTGCACAGTCGTATGCAGTCGCCGACCCAGGCGGCATTGAATTGACAGGCGGTTGGCCGACGGATGCCCCGGCGAGCGATGCCACGAATATCACGACAATGCTTGCGGCCAAGATGGCCCCTTCTGTCGAACCGATCTACTCACTGCCGCCACTGGAGGGCGAGGGAATGTTTGGCGTGGGGCCACGAGAACCGCCGTGGGCTCACAGCCAATATCCTCGGCTTTCACGGGCGGGATACAAAGTGCTGGAGGACTACCGCAACTTCTATTCGTGCGAGAGCCTTGTCTGTCTGACGGCAGCCTTTGGCGCCGGTGCTTTGATGGCCAACACGGGCTTTGACACAACGCTACAGACTGCTTGGCAAACAAGCGTTACGCCGACGATTGTTGGCAATGTCTCTTTAACCAAGCCGATTGGTGAAGGCCGGTATGCGTTGGCTGTGTTTGGCGCGGCGGCAGCGACGGGGCTGATCTTTGAGGGGCGTCCCTCGGGCGACATCGTCGGGGAGTGGGGATCACGGTCGCTGCGAATGTTTGTCGTTGGAGCGCCACCCCTCTATGGTCTGCAGTGGGCAACGGGTGCTTCACGACCAAATGATAACAGTTCGGTTGGCAGCGGCTGGAAATTTGGTCAGGACGACAACGGCGTGAGCGGTCATACATTTGTCGGGGCGATCCCCTTTTTAGCAGCGGCCGAGATGGTGGAAAATCCGTGGGCAAAAGGCGGGCTCTATGTCTGCTCGACCTTCGTGGGATTTTCCCGAATCAACGATAATCGCCACTATCCCTCGCAGGTTTTTCTGGGCTGGTATTTAGCGTGGGCCAGTTCGATGGCCATTAACCGCACGGAACTTCACTTCAGCGGCATGGAGGTGCGAGTGGTGCCACTGCCAATCGCCGATCTCGGAGGCATGGCCGTGGAAACCAAGTGGTAAAAACGACCACGGACTATGCCGGTGAGCGGCGTGCCACTTTGCAGGAGGCCAAAAGGAGGGCTGCAGTGGCTAGGAGTGCCCATGTTGCAGGTTCCGGGACAACGACGGCACTGGCTGGGGTAACACTCCAGGCCAGACCGTAGGCTGTGGCCGTCGTAGGCGCGGAGGCGGTGTTGTAGTTTTGATCAAGGCCCTTGACGCGGAGCGTGTAAAGGCCCGTTACTGGAACTGACAGACGCAAAAACTCACTGCTGCTGTACAAGGCGATCGATTGGGCAATCAGAGAACTGCCAGTGGAGGGATCAACGCGTAGCAACTCAAGCGAAAGGTTGCTCAGGGAAATATCAGCAGCACTCGACAAGGTTTCGTTAATGGTGCGATCGGCAAACCAGGTTAAGGCTGCCGTCAGCGTGCTGCCTTCGTCAAGTGAGGTTCCAATGGCATAGTCGTTGGTATTGCCCGAAGCGTTACTGTCACTCACCACGCTGCCCGCATCCCAACCACGGCTGAAAAGGTTTGCGCCGCCTCCGCTGCCTGGCACGCCAAGCGTTGTATTTCCGCCGGCAAAAACGTAGGTTGTTGTATCATTTTGGATACTTGACTGATCGCCGATATAAATCCCGTATGCATTGGTGAGATTCACCATGCCAGCGCCGACAGAGTTATCGAGTGCTTGCGTTGTCGTGATCACGCCTCCCACGGTCGACTGGCCGTTGTTCCAGCCGGGAGTTGCAGAGGCTCCTGCCATCAGCGTGGCTTTGATCACACGAGCGTCGAGCATCTCGCTGCTGGCGGCATTGCCCCCGACAAATAATGTGCCGGCATCGACCAAGAGTGATGCGGCTCCGGCCATGATTGGCGCAGCAAAACTCGTGCCCGCCATATCGGAA
>QWQJ01000082.1 GCA_003670865.1 Planctomycetota bacterium
CGGTTTGGACGAACTCGACATCCGTCGGATTGCCGAGTGCATCACGAAGGCTCGTCAACTCTCCGAACGCAAGCAAACGATCATGCGGACGATCGAGGGTCAAGGGAAATCGACTCCCGAACTCGAGGCCGCCGTCAAGGCAGCCGAAAACTCCAAGCAACTTGAAGACCTCTATCTCCCCTTTAAGCCCCGCAAGCTTTCGTTGGCAGAGATCGCCCGGCAGCGCCGCTTGGAACCTCTGGCAAGGGAGATTATCGCGGCCGATCCGATCACGATTGATCTCGATAAACGGACGGCTGATTTTATTGATGCCGACGGGCAGGTGGCGACTGGCGCCGATGCGCTCCTCGGGGTGGGCCATATCATTGCCGATGACTTCAGCGAACGCGCCGACGTACGGCAACGCCTCCGCAGCATTCTCTACAAAAAAGCAAATCTCAAGAGCCAGCGGATGGAGAGTGAGGGTAAGGCTCTGTCGAAAGATGAAAAACACTTTCGTGATTACTTTGACTACACAGAACACGTGCAGCGAGTGCCGCCGCATCGGGCTCTGGCGATCAACCGAGGCGAACGGGCTAAACTCCTCAAGGTGCGGATCGATGGGCCAACGGAGGAGTTGCAGGCTGCCGCCGAGGAAATGCTCGTGGCTGTCGACCACCCGCACGTTGATTTTCTCAAAGGGTGCGTTCGCGATGCCTTGGCAAGGCTGGTGCTGCCGAGCCTTGATCGGGAAATTCGTCGTGAGATCACGCACTACTGCGAATCCCACGCAGTGGAAGTCTTTGCCAGAAACCTCCGCAACTTACTGCTGCAACCGCCTTTTGCTAGCCGCCGCGTGCTGGCGCTAGATCCTGGCTTCAAAAGCGGCTGCAAGGCCGTTGTGATCGATGAGTGCGGTAATCCGCTGGAACATGCGGTGCTGCACATTATCGGCCATAAGGAAAAGCGGGAGGAGGCAGCCAAGAAAATAATTGAACTCGTTACAACGCACAGCTGCACAGTCATTGCCGTTGGTAATGGCACTGCTGGCCGCGACACAGAGTCGCTCGTCGCGGAGTTAGTTGCTGGCGAGTTACAGCCGCTGGACGTTGGCTACGTGATCGTCAACGAGGCCGGAGCCAGCGTCTATTCAACGAGTGCTTATGCTCGTGAAGAATTGCCGGGTCACGAGGCCGCCGTCCGCGGTGCCATATCGATTGGCCGTAGGCTGCAAGATCCGCTCTCCGAATTGGTTAAGATTGAGCCGGCAAACATTGGCGTTGGCCTGTACCAGCACGATGTCAAAGCGAGGCACCTGCACGCATCCCTTGATGCGGTCATTGAGAGTTGCGTGAATTATGTTGGCGTCGATGTCAATACGGCCAGTCCTGCTTTGCTGCGGTATGTCTCGGGCTTGAATCAGACGATGGCCAGAGGTTTTCAGGAATGGCGGAGTAAACACGGCGCTTTCACCTCCCGACAGCAGTTTTTAGAGGTGCCTGGTTTTGGCGAATCTGCCTTCGTTCAGGCGGTGGGTTTTCTGAAGATCACCGGTGGTGTCAACCCGCTCGACTCGACATGGATTCATCCAGAAAGCTACAGCATCGCTGAAAAAGTGCTCGTCAGGCTCGGCGGCACTCCGGAAGATCTTGCCAGTCGGCAGCAGGCAGAAGTTCTTGCCGAACGCGCTTCCAAGCTCGATTTACAAACGCTCTCCGGAGAACTTGGTGTGGGTCGGCTGTTGCTCGCCGATATCATCGAACAACTTGCTCGGCCGGGCCGCGATCCGCGCGACGATCTGCCGAAGCCATTTTTTAAGAAGGGCGTACTGAAGCTCGAGGATTTAGAACTCGGGATGGAACTACTCGGCTCGGTTTTGAATGTCGTAGATTTCGGCGCCTTTGTGGACATCGGTATGCACGACAGCGGGCTGGTTCACATCAGCCAACTCTCCAACCGTTATGTTCGCGATCCGCACGATGTTGTCAGCGTCGGTCAGATCGTCAAGGTTTGGGTGCTTGAACTCGACAAGGCCCGCCGTCGCGTGGCTCTTACGATGATCTCGCCAGCCCAGCAACTCGAGCAACAACAGCAACAGCGACAGCAGGAGACCTCGCGGGGCGATGGAAGGCAGCGAGAAGGGGGTGGCAATTCTCGCTCACGTCGCGACGGCGCTCGCCAGCAGACCCGTGGAACAGACTCGCAGGCCGGACAACCTGTTGCAGGTCAGTCAGGTGGCCAATCATCGAGCGATGGCCAAGGGCGAGGTCGTCAGCCTCGTCCTTCGCAACCGTCTCGCGGCCGTGACAGTCGTCCTGCTCGAGAGCAGCAGCCAAGAACCTACACGGCCGTCACTTCAAATAAACCGGCCGCACCGATTACAAAGGCGATGAAAGAGGGTAAAGAACCGCTACGGACATTCGGCGATTTGAAGCAGTTCTTTGAGAAGCCAGCGGCAGTGCCACCGCCAGAAGTGAGTGATCCCAAAGAGAACCCGCCGGCGGCTGGTGCGGGGTAGAGTGCCAGGCCGAGTCGATCTGCATAACTGCCTCGACTGCTGCCGCTACAAGCGTACGGCTCAACGCTCGCGGAATGTGATCCGCCCCTTCGTGAGATCGTAGGGTGAGAGTTCGACCTTCACCTTGTCGCCGGGCACGATGCGGATAAAGTTTTTCCGCATCTTCCCGGCCACGTGCGCGTTGACGATGTGTCCACCGGTGATTTGCACGCGGAATCGCGTGTTGGCAAGGGCCTGCGTGACAACGCCTTCCACCTCGAGAGCCTGCTCTTTTTCCGGCATTCTTTTTCCTAACGGGGACTCAATTGAACTTCTAAAACTGTATCGTTCAACCACAGATCGGTCTAGTCGTCACTGATTTCCAACGCCCCACACTCCAGTGCATCGGCCCAGACGTGCCGATAGGCTCGGGGAAGGCCGTGATCATAGCGGCGCTCACGAAGCGTCGTCGGCCATTGCTTGAGGCACGGCTCCCGATGCCTTCCACTTTAAGTAGGCATCGAAGAAGCCGTCCAGATTACCGTCGAGCACGCTTTGAAAATTACCCACATAGTGGCCAGTGCGTTGATCTTTCACTCGCTGATCAGGATGGAGAAAATAATTACGAATCTGTGAGCCGAAACCAGTCTTTGGTTGCTGCTTGTAGCGTGCTAGTTGCTCTGCCTCACGTTTTTCCTCATCCATCCGCGCAATGCGTGCCCGCAACATCTTGATGGCCGTGGCACGGTTTTTGTGTTGGCTGCGCTCGCTTTGACACTGCACCACGATGCCGGTTGGAAAATGAGTGAGTCGAATGGCGCTAGAGGTTTTATTAACGTGCTGCCCACCGGCACCGCTGGCACGAAAAACATCTTCCCGAATGTCTTCGTCACGAAGTTCAATTTCTGTATTGTCATCGGCGATTTCTGGTGCAACATCGACTGCCGCAAAGCTTGTCTGTCGCTTTCCTTCGGCATTGAAGGGGCTGATTCGCACCAGTCGGTGGATTCCCATTTCCCCACGCAGGTAGCCGTAAGCCCACGGGCCACGAACGGCAATCGTGGCACTCTGGATGCCGGCCACTCCGTCGTCCTGACGGTCGAGCAATTCAATCGTATAGTCGCGTTTGGAGGCCCAGGCTGAATACATCCGCAAAAGCATTTCGGCCCAGTCGTTGGCGTCGGTGCCGCCGTCCCGGGCGTTGATGGAAACCAGCGCGTCGAAGGAATCGTAGGGGCCGGAAAGAAGCGAGGTGAGTTCCAGTGCGTCAATCAGTGTTCCAAAACGGTCGGCCTCGCCAGCCAGGTCCCCTTCGAGCGAGCAGTCTTCGCGGGCGAGTTCTTCAAGAGCCTCTAAATCGTCACTGACGGCGATGGCCTCTTCGATCGGCTTGAGGATCGAGTTGAGAGCTTTGAGCGATGCGACGGTGGTTTGAGCCTTTTCACTATTCGACCAGAAGTCGGTCTGCCCCATGGCGTCTTCGATCTGAATCGCTTTTTTCTTGCGACCAGCGTAGTCAAAGAGAGTCTCGGAGTTGGAGGAGCCGAGCGCGAATTGATTCAGAGCGATTGAAAAGAGCGGTATCCATGGAAGATCATTCGATGCTTGTGCGAAAAGGAAGACAAAAAACGGTCCTTATGATCTTACGCGTCTTTACGCCCGGAGAGAAGTCCGTATCAAATGCAGGGCGGGGTTCTTAGGGCAGCAGATCTTTGCGCAGTCATGTCTAAACGCGGACAACGCAACTGCCGGCAAGGCGACGAATGAGCCGACGCATTTCCAGCACGCCAATTGTCGAGAGCACCTGCGATGCAGCCAAGCCGCTGCCTTCGATGACAGCGTCGACGACAGTTGGTTCGGAGCCGATGGTATCGAGCACCAAACGCTCCATGTCGCTGAGCTGTAATTCCGCTGGGCTCTTTACGCTGCGTCCGTCGGGAGTTGTTATGGTTTCAAAGAGGGGCCCAAATTCTTCTAGAATATCGTCAACGCTGCCCACGAGTGTGGCCCCGTCACGCAGCAGTTGGTGGCAGCCTCGCGACATCCGGCAATCAATCGCCCCCGGCACGGCAAACACCTCTCGTCCCTGCTCAGTGGCCAGCCTCGCGGTGATCAACGCACCAGATCGCTCCGATGCCTGGACAACGACCGTGCCTAGTGACATTCCCGAGACGATTCGATTGCGTTGTGGAAAGGCCCCCGGCAGGGGTTGGCCCAGCGGTGGGGCCTCGCTGATGACTGCCCCACGGCAGATGATCTCGTGGGCCAGTTCGGCGTGCTCGGGTGGATAAATGTTGAGCACACCGCTGCCTAGGACGGCGATTGTGCGGCCTCCGGCGGCCAGTGCGCCGCGATGGGCGGCTGCGTCGATGCCGCGGGCAAGGCCGCTGATCACCGTGTAGCCAGCGCGGGCGAGGCTCGAACCGAGTTGCTCGGCAATCTTGAGGCCATAAGAAGTTGCGTGCCTTGCGCCGACGATGGCCACGGCGAGTGCATCGCAGGGCAGCAGGTCTCCGCGCACAAAGAGCAGGCCGGGAGGATCGCTGATCTGCGATAAAAGATTCGGATAATCGGCACTCCCTGCCAGAACGATTCGAACCGATCTTTTGCGACACATCTCAATCACTTGATCGGCAGTCGGATCATCGGACAGCGTGGAAATTACATTGGCCAGCTTTCGGCCGACCCTGCTCACGCTGGCGATTTCGTCGGCTCTGGCTGCAAATACGCCGGCAGGCGTGCCAAATCGCTCCAAGAGCAACTGCCGTAAGCGTGAGCCCACACCCGGCACGCAGGCTAGTCGCACATGATCGCGAAAGCTATCGGAGAGGGCATCGCTTGCGGCGAGCGGTTGGGCCACCTTTTCAGACACGCGATGGGCCCTCATAAAAGTAAGTGAACATTTGTTCTGTTGTAGTCCATTGTGGGGATGGCGTCAAATGATCAGATGAGGCTACTCATCCGGAGCAGGACTTTGCCTGAAAAGCCCCGAGCCCGTGCAATTGCTACGGGCTTTTAAGAGACTCGAATACCGCATGAGAACGCGACGCCGGTTGAGCCAGCCGGTTCGCCCGAGGCGGTAATCCGGTTAACCCGAGGCGATTTTAAGTTCCACGAGATGCTGCGCCGTGCCGACGAGACGATCCCAGTTTTTTTCGACATATTCGGGCGGGCCGCCAATCTGAGCCACAACAAGAGCGACGTCCTCTGTGGGCACCATCTCAATGGCATCCCACGGGCACACCTTCAACTCATAGGGATTTGTCTTTTTACCGGGTATGTGCACGCAGACCTCGCACCCAACGCAGCGCTCGACATCAATCTCGCACCAGCTTTGCAGGTTTTGAAACTGGTCGTACTGCTGCACCTTATTAATGCAGTCAACCGGACAGACCTCAAGGCAAGCCTCACAACCGGTGCAATTATCAGCATTGATAACGGCCAGTTCCTTCGGCAGTTTTTTGCGGGGACCTTGCTTTGCCATACGGTTCTCAATCGGCAGGTGGGAGGAGATTTCTTCAACCGCTCTACATTATCCAGTTCAATCGTAGCCAGCAGGACCCAAGTGAAAAAGGGGACTGCCCAGGGGCACTAGCGGAGTGCGTTTTCTCCCGAGATTCAGAGGTATAAACTCAGCCCATCCGCAACCAATCTTGCGGAACCCTTAGACCGTTTCGCCCCGAACAAGATCGTCTGGAGTCTGGCGGGTGCGGACGAGGCGGGCTTGGCCATCATCGATCAAAACTTCTGCCGGCAGAGGTTTTGAGTTGTAGTTGCTAGCCATCACAAAACCATACGCTCCGCAGGTTTCAATGACTAGGTAGTCCCCCACGGACGTTGCCGGTAGAGCCCGTGTTTCTACGAAGCCACCCTCCTGCTGCGTGAAGATGTCGCCCGATTCACAGAGCGGCCCACCTACAACAACGTCCTCGACTATCTCCTCTTCCGCCGGGCCGCGAGCAGTTTGGTTTTGCGACTCTTTCTCTGGACATAGACTCATCGGATGCCAAGAGCCGTAGAGCACGGGCCGAGCCAGTGTGTTGAATCCAGCATCGACGAGCAGGTATTTTTTTGTTCCTTGACGCTTGATCGCCCGCACCTCGGTGATCACCGATCCCGCTTCGGCAGTGAGATAACGGCCCGGTTCGATCTCCAAGCGAATGCGATGGCCAAACCGCTCCTCCAATCGCTTGCGCGTTGCGTCCCAGAGCGAGAAATAACTGCCGAGGTCCGCGTGCACCTCGTTGGGCTTGTAGGGCACCGGCAGCCCGCCTCCGGCGCTGATGGTTGTCAGAGATCGGCCGATCTCATGGGCCACGCGTTCTAAGGCTTCGGCGACTTCCGCCAGGTGCACTAGATCCGCACCGCTGCCGATGTGCATGTGAAGCCCACTCACGCAGAGGCCGGCCCACTCAGCCCGCCGCAGCACATCCGGAATCTCCTCGTGCCAGATGCCGTGCTTGGAGCCCTCGCCGCCAGTATTTGTTTTTTGGCTGTGGCCATGGCCAAAGCCGGGATTCACTCGCAAGGTCACATGAGCGCCAGGCACGCGGGCGGCGAGTTGTTCGAGCATATCGGCCGAGCCACAGTTGACCGGGAGGCCAAGCTTCGCCACGACATCAAGGCTGTCGCGATCAAAAATATCGGCCGTGTAGACAATCGGGTGCACAGGCGGCAGCCCATCAGACGATTGCATTAGAACGGCGTGCGTTGGATAGCCTGCCTTTTCCGCGCGGTGGATTTCACCCGTGCTGACAGCATCGACCATCACCCCCTCGCTGCGAATAAGATTGAGCACCGCCAGATTAGAGCAGGCCTTCTGAGCAAATCGAATCGTATCCCAAGCGGCTAGATCGCGGCAGCGGCGACGGATCATCAAAGCGTCGTAGACATAGAGCGGTGTGCCGTAGGTCTGAGCGAGTTGGGCGACTCCCACCCCGGCAATCTGCCGGCGAATGCCCCGGGAAATACCGTCTGTTAGTGTGTCAGTTTGTTTTTCAAGGCCGGCGGAAGTCACGAGTTTTATTCCAAAGGAGGAGAGGATAGTCAGACCGGGATTATCGCCGTGCGGGTAGCGGGAGCGGAAATCCACGGGGCAGCGGCACGCCCCCTCCCAAGACCGGAACCGGCTTGGCTTGTGCTGGGCCCGCCAGCGTTGCTGCTGCCCGAACGACACCGGCTCCAGCTGAGAGACGCATGGCAAGGCCACGCTCAATCGGACGAACCAGCAGTTGCAGTAGCGCTGCTTCTGTGTCTGTGGCCGCTTCGGCATCCGGCACAGGCCCGCCCGCCCGCATCCGCTCGGCTGCCAGCGTGGCTTGCGGCCCGCCGCCTTGCGCGGCAGCGTAGAGCAGCAAATCGTCCATCGACAGCTGTAAAGTGGCCAGGGGTTTTCCAGCGGGATTCTTTTGGCCATTGCTCTCTAGGACGGTGCTCAGGCGTTTTTGAGGATCGCCGCCAGCCAAAAGGAAAACGTATTCGGGGGCAATGGCCAGCGTAAGATCGAGCGACTCGCCCAGATTCTCGGCTCCCGGCACACCGCTTAGATAAAGCCGCACGGTATGCAACGTAGCCGCCCCTACCTTGCCGCTATCAAATTGAACGCGTACATAATCTGGCACGCTCTGCTTGTCACCCAGCAATTTTTTTACCTGCTTTTCAAATGCCGCCCCATCCTTCACGCGGGCGCCCGCTGTGATGGTGGGAAGAGGCTGCTTTTCGGTTGTCGCACTTGTGTCGAGCGTGCCTGCCGCGTCGATGCCACCGGAACCGAGCATTGCAAAGAGCAAATCGCGTGCAACTCCAAAGAGAATTTTTGTGGCCGCGTTGTCGCTGTCATCTGGCAGCGACTGCTGCAGGAGTTCAAGAGCCTGCTTTTGCGTGTCTGGCGGAAGTGACTGCGCTACAAAGAGGCGGACTGCCGCTGGCTTGCCATCGGCCGTGTCTGGCGAAGCAACGGTGAGCGAGCCTCCCGCAGCCCCGAGCAGGGCGAGGGCCGATTTTGACCCCGCCACAGCCACGGTGCGGTTCTCCAGCAGAACACGTTTTTTTGCGATGTCGATGCCGAGGCCCAGTGTCAGAGATTCGGTTTCTGCAAGTCCTTCAATGGCGATCTTGAGGGCGACGCTATCCAGCGGCGTTCCTCGGGCATCGGCCCCTTGCTGGAGAAACGCTGCTAATTGCTCTCGCAAAGCGGCGGGAAGCAGGCTGGGAAAAACCTTGATACCGAGCGAAAAATCTTCAATCAAGGGGGCGAAGAACGGCGTCGGATCGACAGCGATGCTGGCGTCGATCCCATCGGGAGTGAGAATCGCCCAGCCATCTTTTTCAGTCATCGTCATTGCGATTCCACTGGGCAGCGTGATGCGACGGCCCCCGTCAACGCGTTCGCTGGGCCCAATCACGCTTTGCAACGAATCGAGTAACTTACCGAGATCCTTGACCGGCACAAAGCCATGGCCAGCAATGTCTGTGCCATCGCTCGAGATGACAATTCCCATTGGACGTTTGACATCCAGCCCCGCCAGACCCTTTCCTTGTGTCGCCAAGAGTAGTACCGACTCGGCCATGCCAGCCAGTCCGGGGTTGTCGATTTGAGCGCCTACCCAGCCGATTTGCTTCTTGAGATCGCCGTAGCTGTCGCAGACGGCAACTGCCAGCACCTGTCGTTCGGCGGCCATCGCTCTGGCCGGCAAAACAGCCGACATCAAAACTGCTATGAGAACCAAAAGAGAGCAGGCCACGGCAGGCATTCCGCAAAGAGTTTGACTGTTTTGGAAGCGGCGGCCGTGCCGCGGAGTGTTCAAAAATGGGTTGAGATCATGACAACGCATGGCAGAGTGTCCTTCAAAAGTGTCGAGCAGGCCCTTGGGCTGTGAGTAGTCTATAGAGTATCAATTCCGAAGCCGCTCCATAGCCGTCAAGACGGCAAAAATCTGAAGCCTCTCAGAAACGGTAGTCTCAACGCGTATGCAGCCAACTTTTCACCGTTTTGAATCAGGTGTTTTTTTGCCGCCTCTGGATGAACCGATCCCCACGCCAGGGATGCGTCTGCCAGCAATCCTTTTTTGTCTGACGGCAGCCACGACATTTGCGGCGGGTGTCGCTGGCTGGCAACCGCTGCTGTTTAGGTTCGACGATCAACTGGCCCAACAATTCTCTGAGCACTGGCCTCGCGGACTGGCCTATGCGATAGCTGTGATGGCTGTGCTGGCAGCGCATGAGTTCGGCCACTTTATTGCCGCGAGGCTCTACCGCATTCCCGCCACGCTGCCATTTTTTATTCCAGTGCCTGTGCTTCTCACAGGCACGCTGGGCGCGGTGATCGGCATGGATGGATCACGGGCCAATCGGCGACAAATTTTTGACATCGCTTTGGCTGGCCCACTGGCGGGACTTGTGGTGGCGGTGCCTTTGCTAGCCATTGGCATGTTGACGGGCACGCCCGCCGAACGGAATCCTTTTGCCCTGCCGCTCCTGGCCCGATGGATGCTCTCAATCGTACGCCCCGATCTGGCCAGCGGCTTCACGATCGATCCCAACCCGCTCTTTATGGCCGGCTGGGTTGGGTTACTTGTCACGGGCTTGAACATGATTCCGATCAGCCAACTTGATGGCGGTCACATCAGCTACGCCCTGCTTGGCGACCGCGCCCGCTGGCTGGCTCGCAGCATTCTGGCAATGGCTCTCTTCGGCATCGTTGTGCTGGGGCGGTTTCACTGGATTGTGATGGTCGTCGTTGTTGTGCTGATGGGTATCAGCCACCCACCCATCCGCGAGGATGGCCAGTCGCTGGGCCGCCTGAGAATCACCCTAGGAGTGCTCTCTTTTTTGATTCCGCTAGTGACATTCATGCCGGAACCGCTCGTATTGGAGTGAGCGTGCGTTGACGGTGTTGCTCGGGCGGTAAACAATGATAGGGATTGCCAACCGAAGTATGAGGAGAATCGCCGTGAACTCGACCCACAATTTTGTACAGCAGGAAGACCCAGCCGTGTGGGACGCCATTGCCGCTGAGCAGATTCGTCAGCGCGATGGCCTGGAAATGATTGCCAGCGAAAATTTTACGAGCCCCGCCGTGATGCAGGCGGTAGGCAGTGTGCTGACCAATAAATACGCCGAGGGCTACCCTGGCCATCGCTACTACGGCGGCTGCGAATTTGTTGATGCGGTTGAGAACTTGGCTCGCGATCGTGCCAAAAAACTTTTCGGTGCCGAACATGTCAACGTGCAGCCACACTCCGGCAGTCAAGCCAACTCGGCCGTCTATCTGATGGCGATTCAACCCGGCGACACCGTGCTGGCGTTTGATCTGGCTCATGGTGGCCATCTCACGCACGGCATGAAGCTCAATAGCTCGGGGATTCTTTACCGCTTTATTCACTACGGTGTGCGTCGCGACAACAACCTGATCGACTTCGATCAGGTGGCAGCGCTGGCTCGCGAGCACAAGCCAAAATTGATCGTGGCTGGCGCGAGTGCCTATCCACGCGAGATTCAGCATGCGCGGTTTGCGGAAATTGCCCGAGAGGTCTCTGCCAAACTGATGGTTGACATGGCCCATTACGCGGGCCTTGTGGCCGCAGGCATTCACGACAACCCAGTGCCCGTGGCAGACTTTGTCACTAGCACAACGCATAAAACCCTGCGGGGACCGCGCGGAGGCATTGCGATCTGCCGTGCCGAGAATGCTAAGGCGCTTGACCGCTCGGTTTTCCCAGGTACGCAAGGCGGTCCTCTCATGCACTCTATCGCTGGTAAGGCTGTTGCCTTCGCCGAAGCGCTCAGACCCGACTTTAAAATCTATGCGGAGAAAGTTGTTGACAACGCCCGCGCTCTTGCGGCAGCACTTGCCTCCGGTGGCGTCAAACTCGTCAGCGGTGGAACGGACAACCACCTGATGCTTGTCGACGTGACGCCTCTGGGGATTGGCGGCAAGTTGGCCGAAGAGGTGCTCGATCGGTGCGGCATCACCTGCAATAAAAATATGATTCCCTACGACGAGCGTAAGCCGATGGATCCTTCTGGCATCCGTCTTGGCACGCCCGCTCTGACAACTCGTGGCATGGGCACTGATGAAATGCAACGGATTGCCCAGTGGATTTTAAGAGTGCTCAAGTCGCCGGCCGACACGGCCTTGGTGGCCGTAACCAAGCAAGATGTGAGCGATTTGGCAGAACAGTTTCCGGCACCAGCGGCCCAGCTTGAGCCGCAGGCGAGTCGCGATGCAAGAACATTACAAACGGTTATGGGATGAGTCAGCCTGCCGGCAGGTTACCCCCCTGGCTCGGCTCACCTGATCGGCCAGCACTTCCTGCAACAAGAACAGTAAGAGTTGGGCTGGTGCAGTCGGCCTGCACGCCGTCGCGCGAACAAAATATCGCCCAAGCACTTGCAGGCATTGCCTGTGCCGCGGAGGGCGGCGCGGAGGTTGTGTGTGTGCAGGAGTTATTTGCCGGCGAGTATCCCTGCCAGAGCGAGGATCACGCAAAATTTTCCCAAGCCCAGCAGGTGCCCGGGCCTCTCACCGATCTTGTAGCCGCTGCCGCAGAGCAGCATGAAGTTGTGATCGTGGCAAGTTTTTTTGAGAGACGTACGCCGGGGCTTTTCCACAACACAGCCCTCGTATTTGAGTCCGACGGATCGATCGTCGGCACCTACCGCAAGATGCACATCCCCGACGACCCGCACTACTACGAAAAGTTTTATTTTGCACCGGGAGACACGGGCTTTGTGTCGGTGCCAACCAGTCGGCTCCGCGTAGGGCCCCTGGTCTGTTGGGATCAGTGGTATCCAGAGGCGGCCAGACTGACGGCCATGGCCGGGGCCGAGGTGCTCTTTTATCCGACAGCTATTGGCTCGCTTGACGGCGAAGAATCGCTACATCGTCAGCAGTTCGAGGCCTGGGATACGATGCTTAGAAGCCATGCGGTAGCCAACGGCTTGTTTGTCGTCGCAGTCAATCGCACGGGCCGCGAGGGTGCACTCAATTTTTGGGGATCGAGCGTTGTCTATGCCCCGAGCGGCGAGCTGCTGGCTAGAGCTAGCCACGATCAGCCCCAGACGCTCGTCGTGGAATGCGACCTTGGCCGCATTGAGTGGTCGCGCACTCGCTGGCCATTCTTCCGCGATCGTCGCATCGAGAGTTACGGAAATCTCCTGAAGCGATGGGGAGATTAGCCATCACACAAGCAGCAGACTTTTCATTTCGGCTGCCAGCGGAATGGGAGCCACATGCAGCGACATGGCTGGCATGGCCCCACCGACGGGCGACATGGCTGGGCGAGTTTGCGTTGATCCCACGGATGGTTGCCAAGTTTGCCAGGCTGGTGGCAACCTACGAACCGGTGCGAATCATTGCAACTGGGGCCGCACTGGCCGAATCGCGAGCGAGCCTCGAGGATGTTACGAGTCACGAGACGATTGAATGGATCGACATCCCCACCAACGACTCGTGGCTGCGCGACACGGGGCCGGTCTTTCTGCTGCCCAAGGATAAGCCTCTGGAGCCGCAGCTACGCCACGCTGTGGCTGTGGCATGGGGATGGAATGCGTGGGGCGGTAAATACCCACCCTGGGATTTGGATGCCAAGGTATCGCGGCGGATGGCTGAATCGCTTGGCATGCAGGTTTTTCAGCCTGGCATTGTCTTGGAAGGAGGCGCCATCGAAACCGATGGTGAGGGCACGCTGCTCGTCAATCATCGCTGCGTGGCCGATGAGGCGAGAAACCCTGGCCTCTCTCGCGGTGCGATCGAGAAGGTGATCTGCCAGAGGCTGGGCATTGAACGACTGCTCTGGGTAGGGGGCGAATTAGCCGGGGACGATACCGACGGACACATCGATCAGTTGGCGAGATTTGTCTCGCCGGGCAGAGTTGTGGCGGCTCGGCAGCCAGACCCGCTCGACACGAACCACAAGCCGCTCCAAGAAAATCTGGCACTGCTGCGCACGCTGGTGGACGCACGAGGCCGTCGGCTGGATGTGATCCCGATCGACATCCCGCCGCGATTTTGCTTTGAGGGAGTGCAGTTGCCCGCGAGCCATATGAATTTTTACATCGCCAATGGCGTTGTTTTTGTGCCGGTGTTTCAGACGGCCACCGATGAGTCGGCGCTGCAGAGGCTGGAGGACTGCTTTCCGGGCCGAAAAATTGAGCCTGTGGACTGTCGCGAATTAGTCCGGGGCCGCGGCGGCCTGCACTGCATCACGCGAGATCAACCGCTCTGATTCCCGGATTTTCATCAGCGTTTTGAGGCCTGGCTGTCTGCGTTTGGTAGCGTTTAACCGTCAAGCCGGGGAGTCATCGCGATCTGCTCTTGCCTAAAGGGATAAAGGTCGGTGAGGATTCAAGTGCTGCGCTCTTTAAAAAAGTTTTAGGTTCCGATCGTTTTAGGTTTCAAGAAGGAATCAACCATGTTGCAAGTGGCAACGGCGGCTCAAGGGCTTGTGTCGCTGATGGCGAGACTGTTAATGGCCGCCATTTTTTTGGCCAGTGCCATTGGTAACAAGATCCCGCAGTTTAAGGCCACGGCGGAATACATGCAGTCGGAAGGCGTTCCCAATCCTAAGTTTGCCCTGTTTGGTGCAATCGGCCTGTTGTTGCTCGGAGGATTGTCGGTGATTAGCGGCGCATGGACGCGGATCGGGGCGATGTTTTTGCTCGTGTTCCTCGTAGCTGCGACCTATTACTTTCATGATTTCTGGACATTTCAAGACCCGATCCAGAGGCAGTTGCAAACGATCCAGTTTATGAAGAACATGGCGATTGCCGGCGGTCTCTTATCACTGGTAGCATTTGGCGGCGGCCCGTGGAGCGTCGATGGCTGGATTGGTCTGCGGCAGGCCGAGGCCGAGGCGGGTACGTCGGCCCCCCGCCCCCGCCCGCAACCCAAACCTCAGCAGGTCAATTAAAGAAACTTCGCTTCGACAGGCGTTTTTGTTTTCAAGCAGAGGCCATCAAAGGGGATCCCTTTATGCATCCGTATCGTATGGTGAGCATGCCGCTCTTGTTGCTCTCGTTTTTTGTGTTCCACGGTAACGCCATGGCGGCACCAGCCACGCCCGTTCAAGGAGAATTAAAAGTGCCGACAGTAAAGCCCTTTGGCAAACTTCCCGATGGCCGTGAGGCGAGTCTTTACACGCTGGCTGTGCCCGGCGGCTGGCAGGCGACAATCACCGACTACGGGGCGATTCTGACGAGTTTTTTAGTGCCGTTGCCGGGTGGCCAAGCCGCCGACAAAACAGTTGACCTTGTTCTTGGCTTTGATTCGCTCGCTGGGTATCTGGCCGAGCACCCCTACTTTGGCGCCATCTGTGGCCGCGTCTCCAATAGAATCGCTGCAGGGGCCTTTGAATTGGACGGAAAAAAATATCAACTCGCCACCAATAATGGCGCTCATCATCTGCACGGCGGTCTTATGGGGTTTGATAAAAAACTCTGGAAGGCGACGCCGCGACTCTCCGAGAAAGGGCCGTGCTTGGACTTAGAGATGGTTTCGGCGGCCGGCGACGAGGGCTATCCGGGCCAGCTATCGGCAAAAGTCACATACACGCTCACGCCAGCAGGTGAATTGTGGGTGGAGATGACAGCCACAACCCAAGCTCCGACAATCGTTAACATGGTGCACCACTCCTATTGGAATCTGGCGGGGCATGCCTCGGGTTCAATTCAGGATCACGAGTTGAGCGTCCCGGCGGATCGCTATTTGCCGGTCGATGCCGGTAGCATCCCGACTGGCCAACTTGCGACAGTAGAAGGCACGCCGTTTGATTTCCGAGGGCAAGCAAAGTCAGCAGTCCCGCTGGGCAAGGCGATCGTCGCATTGCCGCCGAGTGCGGACGGAAAAAATGCCGGGGGAGTGGACCATTGTTTTGTGCTCCGCGATTGGCAGCCAAAAGTCCCAGAGCAAGTCGGAAAACTTCACACCGCCGCAGTCTTGCGAGAGCCAAAGAGTGGTCGCTCGCTCGAGATCCTCACCGATCAGCCGGGGATTCAGGTTTACACGGGCAACTATTTAGATGGCACGCTGAAGGGGAAGGGCGGGGCAGTGTATGCCAAGCAAAACGGCATCTGCCTGGAGACGCAAAAGTATCCAGACAGCATCCATCACGCCGAATGGCCGAGTAGTCGTTTGGACCCTGGACAAACCTACCGCCATACTATGGTTCACCGCTTTAACTCTGGCAATTGATCAGAAGGCCAGTTCACCGCTGCGGTGAGGCCCGCACGGCAGCCTAGCGGCGGGCCAGATTGCGATAAGGTGTTGAGGGAATGGCTGCCGAACAGTTGGCTGTGAATGTGGCAAACGCAGCTTGGCGAGCAAACTCTAATCTATTATTGCTATCACGTGTGCCCATCACGCGGATCGAATTGCTGGCCGTGCTGGCCGGCATCGCGGAGAATCCCAGAGCGATCTGGTAGACCCCAGTCGAGCCATTTCTGCCAGAGGCCTCGCGGGTCGACGTATAATTAAAATTACCATAGCCTGAGACGCCGACGTAGTAGGTGCCAGCCGTTCGAGCGGTGTAGACAAGGTAGCTGTCGTAAGAGCCGCCGAAGTCGTCGTTTGAGGCCAGTTGTTTTCCGGAGGCGTTAAAGAGTCGCAGATAGCTATCGAGGGTAGAGGAGCCTGACAGCGACCGAGCGTCGATGTCGACGACAAACCGCTGGCCAGCCAGCAGTGTGACGCGGTAAAGATCGACATCCTTGGCCCTGTTACGCCCATCACCGATCGTGCCAGAGAGCCGGACCGACCCCACCGTTACAGGGATGGCTGCGGCTGTTGCCAGCGTGTCGCCAGCATCGATCAGCACAGCCGAAGTGACTGTCCATGAATCGGATGCGGAGGCCGACAGCGGCAGGTTGCCAGCGTCAACAATGCCACTGGCCGAGGCGTTTAAGGAGAGCGTGTAGACACCCGTTGAAGAGGTACTCCCCGCGAGGCCGCTGAGCACCCAATTGACGCCATTGGTGGACGCGACAACAGCACCGGCTAGGGAGACATTCAAGCCGTCGCGAACCAGTTGCAGATCGGCCAGATCAAGGCCAGTGACCGCG
This sequence comes from Planctomycetota bacterium, assembly GCA_003670865.1. Taxonomy (GTDB): domain Bacteria; phylum Planctomycetota; class Planctomycetia; order Pirellulales; family UBA1268; genus BAIKAL-G1-2R. The sequence continues at coordinate 16,535 of QWQJ01000082.1, forward strand.
CGGTTAAAGGCAATTGAGATCGAATCGACGGCTGTCGAACGAGGGTCGGGAGTGACATCGACGATGTCAGCTACGAGTGCCGGCATAGCAACTGAAAATATCGTACTGTAGGCACCCGTCGTGTCTCCCGCTTGCAGACTGCCGCTGGCCAGCGGGTTGTAGGAGCTGTTGTTGAAGGATGAGACACCGATGTAGTAGGTGCCGGCCGTTGGAACTGTAAACGATAAATAGCTGTCGAGCGAGCCATTGAAATCGTCGTTGAAGGCCAGTTGGCTGCCTGAGTCGCTAAAGAGTCGCAAATACGAATCGAGCGGTGAAGCTGGCGAGAGCGAGCGTGCATCAACATCAACGGTGAGAATCGATCCAGCCGCCAAATCAATCCCAAAGAGATCGATATCGCCAGTCGCATTGGCCCCGTCGCCGATAAATCCTGTTACGGTCGCCCGGCCGTCGACAATGAAAACGCTCGTTGCCGTGGAGATTGAGTCGTTGGGCTCCAGCGGGTCGGTGGGTGTGGGAGTAGGTGTAGGCGTGGGCGTAGGCGTAGTAACACCGGCGAGGTATTGCAGAGCGCTTGCAGCGTTGAGGAGACCGCCGGTGGCGACCTTGCCGGTAAGACTGGCAATCGGTGTTGTGCTTGCGAGGATAGCCGTGCGGATCTGAGCAGAGGTGGCTTGCGGATAGGCCGCAGCCAAGATCGCGACTGTGCCGGTGACATGCGGCGTGGCCATTGATGTGCCGCTGTAGGAGGCGTATGTATTGCCGGGAGTTGTCGAAAGAATGCTTACACCCGGAGCCCCAAGATCAACGGTCGTGACCCCGTAGTTTGAAAAGCTAGCCAAGTTATTTGAGCGATCGGTAGCCGCCACCGAGATGATCGCATCGCTCGTATAATTGGCAGGGTAGGAAGGAGTTGTCTCGTTATTGGCCGCTTCATTTCCGGCGGCAGCCACAAACAGAATGCCAGCCTGACCGCCAGCAGTGATCGCATCCCGCAGAGCGTTTGAAGCCCCACCGCCACCCCAACTGTTGTTGGTAGCAACGATGTTGATGCCAAAGTCACGGCGCATCTGCGTCGCATAGTTGATGGCCGCCACCGCTCCGCTCGTCGACCCGCTGCCATCGCCAGCCAAAAACTTGAGGCCCATGATTGAGACCTGCCAATTGACGCCCACCACACCCACGCCGTTATTGCCCACAGCCCCGATGGTGCCGGCGGTATGCGTGCCGTGGCCGTTGTCATCCATTGGGTCGGCGTCGTTATTGACGAAGTCGTACCCATGCACATCGTCTATCTTTCCGTTGCGATCGTTGTCGATACCGTCTCCAGCCACTTCGCCGGGATTGCTCCAAGCGTTGGCGGCCAAGTCGGGATGGTTGTAGTCGAGCCCTGTGTCAATGACGGCGATCACTACGCCACGAGATCCGGTTGTTGTGTTCCAAGCTTCAGGGGCGTTGATGTCGGCGTTGGCGAGGCCGCCTGATTGTCCAATGTTATTGAGGCCCCAGAGCGTGCCAAACGACGGATCGTTGGGGATCGCTGTAGGAGCGATCATGAAATCGGGCTCCACATAGGCAACGCCCTGCGTGCGGGCAGCCCAGCCAAGCACATCTTGCGTGCTGGCACCGGGCGTTTTCAACGAATAAAAGCCATCACCGAGGGAAGTCGACTGCCAATTGGAGGCTAGATTGAGCGAAGCTAGCGAGGCAGATGAGACAACTGCCCCTGTTGCGGCAGCGGACGCTGTTCGCACGACCCATGTGTCAGCCCGAGCATCAACGGTGTGGCCGTGCCATTCAACCTGCCGCGATAGAGCGCGGGATGCCGAGCCTAGGTCGGCCGAGAGATAAGCCCGAACCTCTAAGGATTCATGGGAAAGACAAGAGGATCGCTTGTGCCTGAAAGAGCGTGTCATCGTGCGTACCTTTTGGACGAGTGAAATGTGACCAGCCCTGTCTGCCTGAAATCAAGACCTCAAGCCACGAATATTGCCCCCAAATGTGAACTTTTCGACGGTCCGCATCCTAAACAAAGAGTTCGTCTAACAGAGCATTTTGAAACGAGGCCCAGATCATCAAAACAGGTCGTCAGTTCAGGGAATGATTCCGGCACACCCTGAACCCGCAGTAGGATAGCCGTTTGCGAGAACCTTGTCCAGCCATTTAAGACAGTTCAGCAAAGGGAAAGCTGTGGGGGCTGTCACAGCTTAGCTGTGGCTGGGAATATCCGATTCCGAAGGCGATTTGAGACTTTTCAGGTGATTCCCAGAGCGTCATGCCATCGCACTGGACACTTAGGATGAAGCCCACGACAAGCCCGTTTTCTGTAACCCCCGTTTTCCGTCCCCGCAATTGTTTTCAGGCGAACAAAGGAGGGATTTGCCGGCGGTAGACGATCGTCCTGATGGTAGCTTGTGGGTAGATCGTCGGTTGAAAGCTACAAATGGAGGCGGGAGAGTCGTCGGAATAATTGGGGTAGAGTGTCGATCAGTTGAATTGCATGGCATACTTGAGGTCAGGTTAAAAGTTGCTCGAGAGAGGTAAACCTTATGGTTGATGTCGTTATTCCCCAGAGACCAATCGATTCGCGTCGCTTGCCAGACCGCACTGACGTTGTTGTGATTGGGGGTGGGCCAGCGGGAGCGACAACGGCAACGCTTCTGGCTCAAAAAGGACACCGCGTGACCCTGCTCGAACGGGAGCGATTTCCGCGATTTCATATCGGTGAATCGCTGATCCCGGAGACGTTCTGGGTGCTTGAGCGACTCGGCCTGCTTCCCCAGATGCGAGCCAGCCAATTTGTCGAAAAGCACAGCGTGCAGTTTGTGAACGAAAAAGGCACGGTCTCGGAGCCATTTTATTTTGCCGACCACAAGCCGCAGGAAAGTTCGCGAACGTGGCAAGTTGTGCGGAGTGAGTTTGACGAGATGATGCTGAGGAATGCGGCCCAGCAGGGAGTTGATGTCCATGAAGGCATGCGAGTGGTAGAGGTGCTATTTGAGCAAGCGGCGACAGGCCAGCGGGCTACGGGCGTGCGCGTTCAAGATGAGACGGGTCGCGAGCAGACTCTTGTGGCTGATGTGGTCGTGGACGCCAGTGGTCAGGGGGCGATGATCATGAGCCGGCTGGGACTGCGAGAGTGGGATCCAGAACTAAAAAAAGCTGCTCTTTGGACATACTGGAAAGGAGCCAGTCGCGGCACCGGTCGCGATCAGGGAGCCACGCTTGTCATGCAGCTTGCCGATAAGCAGGGCTGGTTTTGGTACATACCGCTCCACGACGGCACGGTCAGCGTGGGTGTTGTGGCAGCCTATGACTATCTGTTTAAAGATCGCGACACTAAAAACCCCGAGCTGATTTACGCAGAAGAAATGACAAAATGTCTGGGTCTGGGGTCGAGGATCGAATCGGCCGAGCAGGTGGGGCCTGTTCGAGTCGCCAAGGAATATTCATACCGTTCGCAGCAGGTGGCCGGGGATGGATGGGTGCTAGTTGGTGACGCGTTTGGATTTCTTGACCCGCTCTATTCATCAGGAATTTTACTAGCGCTCAAGTCCGGAGAATTGGCGGCCGATGCGATCGCGGCAGGATTGGCCGTGGGGGATACATCGGCGGCACGACTCGGGGCGTGGGGGCCAGACTATATTCAGGGCATGGAACGGATGAAGCGGCTGGTCTGCGAGTTTTACAATGGCTTTAACTTCGGCAAGTTTGTCAAGCGTCATCCGAGCTTAAGAGGCCACATCACTGATCTATTAATAGGTGACTTATTCAGTGATCGGCTCGATGAAATCATCGAGCCACTCCGAGCGATGCGGGCCGAAGAATCAATCGGATCGGGAGTCTGACCAGCCGCCTTCCCTGAGGGGCCTCGTCTGTTGGATGGCAAGGACCGCCCCGAATAACTTGTAGCCCCTTATGAGCGCAGGCCAAAATCAGATTCACCGGTTCAGCATAATTCTTGTCAAACTCACCAGACAAGACGGTTCTCCAAGAACAGTCGGGGCGACACGATTCGAACGTGCGACCTCTACGTCCCGAACGTAGCGCTCTACCAGGCTGAGCTACGCCCCGATTGGTTTGATGCGGGAAAATGTTCCGCACAA
>QWQJ01000014.1 GCA_003670865.1 Planctomycetota bacterium
CTGTAATCCATGCTTCACGCTGGGCAACGAGTTCTGGAAAATCGGCTGTGGCGCGGGCCTTGAGTTCTGCAATCTGCGTTTCAAGATGCTTTTGCTGGCCGGCCTGCTCGGGCGTGGGCACCCGCATCACCTCGCCCCACTTCCCATTGCCTTCTGATCCCGCATAGATGCCTCGCTCCGTCACATCGGCAAAGAAGGCTGAAAATGTATAGAAGTCACGAGTTGTAAAGGGATCAAACTTATGATCGTGGCATTCTGCACAGCCGAGCGTTGAGCCAAGCCATGCGCCGCTGGTGGCCCGCACGCGGTCGCTGGCATATTTGGCAAGGTATTCCTTGTCTTGTCCACCACCTTCTGCACTCATTAGATTGAGACGGTTGTAGGCCGCTGCGATTTTTTGTTCGAGGGTTGCGCTCGGCAAGAGATCGCCTGCTAACTGCTCGCGAGTGAACTGATCAAAGGGCATGTTTGCCGCGAAGGCATTGATTACCCAGTCGCGATAGGGCCACATGGTGATCTCTTGATCGCCGTGATAGCCTACGCTGTCGCCATAGCGAACAAGATCGAGCCACCATGCAGCCAATCGCTCGGCGTGGTGCGGGCTGGCCAACAGGGCATCAATTAATTTTTCATAGGCATCGGGGGCGGTATCGGCAAGAAAAAGATCGACCTCGGCAGGCTCTAGCGGCAGACCTGTGATGTCGATCGCGGCGCGGCGGGCCAATCCAACGCGATCCGCTGCGGGCGATGGATCGACGCCCTCTTGCTTCAGTCGTTCATAAATAAACGCATCAATCGGATGTCGCCCCGACTGCTGTGACAGCGGGACTGCCGGACGCTCTAGCGGAGAGTAAGCCCAGTGGCTTTCGTACGGCGCCCCCTCAGCGATCCACTGCTGAAGCAACTGCTTCTCTTCTGTGGTGAGCAATTTATGAGAATCAGGCGGCGGCATCACAACATCGGGGTCGCTCGAAGAGATACGGGTCAGGAGTTCGCTGGCTGACGGATTACCAGCCACAACTGCCCGCACTCCATCGCGATCAGCAGTCGCCCCCTCGGCCGTGTCGAGACGCAGGTCGGCCTGCCGTTTGCCTGCATCGGGGCCATGGCAGGCAAAACAATTTTCTGACAGCAAGGGCCGGATGTCACGATCAAATCGGATGCTGCCGGCTGGGTCAGCCGCTTGAACCAGATGAGACGCCACCAACACGACTCCGGCGGCCTGAAGCCAGAGGGCTTGACTGCCACCCCGGAGGATTGAGATTGAATCATGCACAAAACGGTTTCCTAACACGTGGCGACCATTCCCAGTTTGGCTCACGAACCCATTCCAAGTCATTGGATCGGTTCTTACCGGTTCTTAAGTATAGATTACCTTGAAACATCGGTCTGTCAGAGAATCTGGCCGGGAAAAAGCGAGAAGCTAAAAATTCCGAGCGCAAACGCCAAGGTTGTCAGTGGAAATACACGACGAGGCAATGACGGCCCACGGGGTGGTTTTTGGGGTGCGGCGTTCGATTCTCCCTGGTGGGCGTGGTGGATATGGGCCTAAAGAAGCCGGAGCATCAGGTGATTAACGCCTTGACGACATGGCCGTACACATCAGTGAGCCGAAAATCGCGGCCTTGAAAACGGCATGTCAGCTTTGTGTGATCAAAGCCGAGTAGGTGGAGAATGGTGGCTTGTAAATCGTGAATGTGTACCTGATCGCGAGCCGCTTTGAATCCCAAGTCGTCGCTTTCACCATAGACGAGTCCCCCTTTGACTCCACCTCCAGCCATCCAAAGTGAATAGCAGTCGGGAAAGTGATCTCGACCCAGCACATTGCCTGCTGCTGTGCGACCCTCGCGGAATGGCGTTCGTCCAAACTCACCGGTGCAGAGGATGAGTGTGTCTTCGAGCAACCCACGCTGCTCCAGATCCTCAATCAATGCCGCCGCAGGCTTATCGAAGGTAGCTGCTTTTTGAGTCAAACCATCGCGAATATCTTCGGACGGATTGGTGCCGTGAAAATCCCAGCCCCAGTCAAAGAGGTGCACAAACCGCACGCCCTGCTCAATGAGTCGGCGGGCGAGCAGGCAATTATGAGCGAGACTCGCTTGGCCAGGCTGCGCGCCGTAGGCGTTGAGCACGCTGGCTGTCTCACGCGAAATGTCCATGACGTCCGGCACGCTTATTTGCATCCGGTAAGCCAGTTCATACTGGGCAATCCGTGTGAGTGTTTCTGGATTCCCGAGTTCTTGCGACTGCAGTTCATTCAGGTCGTTGAGCGCGTCGAGACTCTTGCGACGCATCTGTCGACTCATGCCGGGCGGATCCGACACATACAGCACAGGATCGCCCTTCGAGCGGCACTGCACTCCTTGATAGACGCTCGGTAAGAATCCTGAACCAAAGCTGCTCGTGCCGCCGTTGGGCTGAACTCCGCTGGAAATCAAGGCGACAAATCCCGGCAGGTTTTCATTTTCACTGCCCAATCCATAGGTCACCCAACTGCCCATGCTGGGTCGGCCTGAGCGCGGCGATCCTGTGTAGACCATCAACTCCGCGGGGGCGTGGTTAAATTGATCAGTGAACATGCTTTTGATGAGGCAGAGTTTGTCGGCAACCCGATGGAGATTTGGAATCGCATCCGAAAGTTCCATGCCGCTCTGGCCGCAGTGTTTCCAGGTCCGACGTGTGCCCAGCAGCTTGGGCGTGCCGCTGGTGAAGGCAAATGTCTTGCCGGCAATCGTCTCGGCTGGGCAGGCCTCGCCATCTCGTTTGACAAGCTGTGGTTTGTGGTCGTAAAGATCGAGGTGCGGTGGCGATCCTGTCAGATGAATCACGATCATCCGTTTTGCCTTCGGGGCAAAATGCGGCCGTCGCTCCGACAGCGGATTATTGGCGGCAGAGGGCGATCCATCTGCTGTGGCAGCTTTTAGAAAAGGACTCCCCTCTAGCAATCGCTCAAGTGCCAATCCGCCGATGCCACCAGCCATGCTGCCGAGCAAGTGCCGACGGGTCTCAAGAAATTTATGTTGAACGATTGGATTCATTGGATGACGGGATGTATCAGATCATTAGGGGCACATAAACGCTTCGTCGAGATTCAGGATCACATTGGCAACGACAGTCCACGCCGCCAGATCGGCTATGTCGACGTGAAGATCGCGGGGTACCTCACCAATGGGATCAGTAGCCATTTTCTTTGCCGACTCCATATCGTGCTCGAAAGCTTGGCGGGCTTGGGCCTGCAACACAATGAGTCGCTCCACTTCGGTGAGCAAGGGCTGACGAGCGAGCACAAGTCGAAACCCACGGCGAGCGCACTGCTCAGCAGTCCCAGCACGCAGCCCGTCTGCCGCACTTTCCCGGAGCATCCGCCGAGCCAGTGCCTGAGAGGCTTCGACAAATACCGGATCATTGAGTGTGACAAGCGCCTGCAGCGGAGTGTTGGTGCGGGGACGGCGAACTGTGCAAACTTCGCGATTGGGTGCATCAAATGTGGTCATTGAGGGATAGGGGTTGCTGCGTCGCCATGTGGTGTAAAGGGCGCGACGGTAGCGGTCTTCTCCGCCACTTGTCTTCCAATCGATGCTCCCGCCAAACGCGGCAGTTAGGCCGACTTTTGGCTGCGGCGGGTTGACGCTGGGGCCGCCCTTCTTAAGCGAGAGTAATCCCGATGCAGCCAGCGCCTGATCTCGAATCGTCTCGGCCGAGAGTCGCACGCGAGGGCCGCAGGCCAGAAGCCGGTTCTCCGGATCACGGGCTCGTACATCCGCAGGCGCCTTCGATGACTGTCGGTAGGTGGCGCTTGTGACGATCAGTCGCGTGATGGCTCTCATATCCCAATCGCGTTCGATTAATTCAACAGCCAGCCAGTCGAGTAATTCCGGGTGGCTGGGTAAATCGCCTTGACTGCCAAACTCCTCGCTCGTGGCAACGAGGCCAATCCCAAAGAGTCGTTCCCAGATCCGGTTGACCACTACGCGGGCTGTGAGTGGATTGCGTGGATCGACAAGCCAGCGGGCCAAATCGATTCGATTCATGGGTGCCTCGCTGGCCGCGATTGGCTGTGGAAAAACGCCCGGAACGCCAGGGGCGACTTCCGCTCCGAGGTCTTGATAATTGCCACGGTGCTGGAGTTTTGTGATTCTCCGCCGATCGTGTGGAACTTCCTCTAGAACAGGCACCGTCGTCGTTGGAGCGGGCTTTTCCGCGGTCAGTTGTCGGCGGAGTTCAGCCACGATTGCGCGGGTGGGCTGAAACTCTGGTGGCTCCTGTTGGCCAGACTGCGGCGGCGGAACACATGCTTCAATCGCCATGATCTGGGCTTCGATCGCAGCTCGCTTGTGCGCCTGCGGACCCCACGGCACCGAGACAATCGGCTCCTCGCCCGGCCTATCGGCATCGGACGTATTGTTGAGAATCGCATAGATTCCAAAATAGTCTCGCTGCGAGAGCGGATCGTATTTGTGATCATGACACTGGCAGCAACTGATCGTTGTGCCCATCCACGTACTCATCGTTGTATTCACCCGATCGACAATCGCTGCCGAGCGAAACTCCTCATCGATCGTGCCCCCTTCGCTATTGGTCAGCGTGTTGCGATGGAAAGCTGTTGCGACTTTATCGTCGAGGGTTGCACCGGTGAGTAGATCACCAGCGATCTGTTTGATCGTAAACTCGTCAAACGGCATGTTGGAGTCAAAGGCGTTGACCACCCAGTCTCGCCAGCCCCAGATGGTGCGGAGAGGATCATCGGCATACCCTGCGCTGTCGGCATAGCGGGCCAGATCGAGCCACTGTCGAGCTTGATGTTCGCCGTAGCCGGTGTGTGCAAGCAGTCGATCGACGAGTTTTTCCACAGCGTCGGGAGCTTGATTGGCGACAAAAAGATCAATCTCCTCTGGCGTGAGCGGCAGTCCAATAAGATCGAGCGCCAGCCGGCGAGCCAGCACTGCGCGGGGGGCTTCCGGCTGCGGAACTAGATGCTCTGCTTCTAACCTCGCCTCAATAAACCGATCGATGTCATTCTGGGCCCATGAATTTTTTTGCCCCGACTTGTGCTTGACCATTGGCAGCGGTGGCCGGCGGGGCGATTGATAGGCCCAGTGAGGTTCGTAGATTGCGCCTAGAGCGATCCAGTGAGTGATCGCATCAATTTGTTTTGGTGAGAGTCGATCGCCTGAGTCGGGCGGCGGCATCACAAAATCAGGATCACTGGATGTCATCCGCACAATCATCGCACTCTTGTCTGGATGGCCCGGCACAATTGCAGCGTGGCCATTCAAGTCAGCGGTTGCCCCAGCAAACGTATCGAGCCTGAGGCCATCATCGCCACCGCCTTGTCTGGCGACTGCGTCGGGACCATGGCATCGCAGGCAGCGATTGGAAAGCAGCGACTTGATGTCACGAGTGAATGAGGGGCCGACCGGATCGGCAGCCGAGGCGGGCTCCAAGACGAACGTCATCGCCATGTTCAACAGCCATGCGAGCATAAATGGCATCGCGAGCGTTACGGCAGATGCCGTTGCCTTTGGCCTATCGCAACCCGTAAAAAATCTCTGCAGCATGAATCAATCCCTGCCACTGACAGCCGGATGAAGCGAGGTTAAAAAATTCCGCTGTGTCCGAGAGACTGAGACTTAGCCCCGAGTTAAACTCGAGGAATCTCAAAATCCTTACGTGGTGAGCGGGCAGCAAAAGTTGCTGCTTGGTCGTCGCCGATGATTTTTTCAGCCGCGGGATCCCACTTGATGGTGCGGCCGAGTCGAGCGGCAATAGACGTCAGATGGCAGGTATTCATCGCCATGATATGGCTGAATACATCCGACACCGGTAGCCCACCCTCACGGATGCAACGATAGAAGTTTTGCTTATGGCCTTCATAGGGTTTGCCCTTGTAGAGAGCGATAACATCGGCATCAGTGAATTGATCCTTGTCCCATTTTTCCTCGATGGGCTTCCCATTGATGCCCCCACGATTGACAAACAGGCGGCCTTTTGTGCCCTCAAAAAGAATGCCGTTATCGCTGCGACTATCAACAATCATTTCCACACCGCTGGCAAACTTGCACTTCACAGCAAAGTCCTGCGAAGTGTTGTAGCAA
>QWQJ01000102.1 GCA_003670865.1 Planctomycetota bacterium
GAAATCAAAGACCTTAAGCCACTCGTCACAAAAACTGTTGCGAGTCCATCCGACTTCAAGGGCGGGGGCTACGACAAAGCCCGCGAAGGTTTCAGTGCCATCGCCTTGGCGTTTGGAGTGATCGCCGCCTACGACGGCGATATTCGCTGGAAGAAAAATGCCGAGACGGCCCGCGATCTGTTTGCTCGAGTCGGCTTTAACTGTAAGGTCGGCACAGATCAGTCATTTGCCGAATCAAAGTTGCGAGTGGCAGATCTCGAAGCCCTCTTGGACGGAAACTCGCTCAATGCGAAGGCCAACCGGGACAACGACTTTCTCTGGAACCAAGTCGCTGCTCGGCCGGCCCTGATGTCGCGACTGGAGGTGGCAGACGACACTCTGAGCGCAGCAATGGCAGCAAAGAGTGACTTCCTTAAGCAAGCCGAAAAGCTGATGCACGAGGTTGAAATTGTGGCCGTTATCGGGGAAGTCATCCAGCAGAAAGATTTCGAGCATCACGATGACGACACCTATCGCGGCTACGCAAGCACAATGCGAAATGCAGCAGTCAAGGCCCGCGAGGCGACAAAAAAGGGCGACTATGACGGGGCCCGTGCTGCCGTCGGAGAATTGAAGAAGTCGTGCGACGCCTGCCACGGCGACTACCGTAGCTAAGCCAACGGGTTTATCTGTCGGACGGAGAACCCAACAACTCTGGAAGGGGTTTCAGAGCAATCATCTCGGCCAACCCAGCCTTGACCATCTCCGAGCCGGTCACATAGCGATGCGTTTGAATCCACTTGGCAATCAGATCGCAAGACGAGCCAAACAGATCGCCTAGCAGCAAATCCATTTCACCTTCCAGAGCCGCAAAGTGCCGCGACCATTCGGCAGCTTCTGCAATGCCAATGTGCTCCTCACTCTGCCACTTCATGGGATGAAAAAGAAAGACGCTGTAAGGAGTGACCAATCGCCGCGTGCAGGTTGCAAACGGCCAGAGAGCAGCCGACGAGCATTCACCGGTGACAATTCCCGTTGCTCGAATTCCTCGCAATCGCATGAGAGTTGCCATCGAGACGGCACAATACGGACTCCCGCCAGGCGAATCGAAGTAGATCGTGCACTGCCCGCCTGGTTCGATGCTCAGCAGACGATCGGTCAATTCGGCTTCGTGGTCGGTTAAGTCTCCGACGATCGCGATTTCAAGCGGACCACTCGACGATTCTTCTTCCGCGTCAGGCCGGCCTGCTGCTTTACCCTTTTGAGCCATGATGATGGAAATCGTACCCAAGAATTGATTCAAAGGGCAAGGCCCGTGCCATTCACTCCTTGCATTGCACCGTTCGCCCACGGCATGATGACGCCCTCGGCTCGGGCACACAATCGCCGTCGATGAGTCTATGCTAGAAACCTGCGGAGCAATCGGATGGGAATCGTGACCTACTGTCCTAACGGACACCGCATGAAGGTCAAGGACGAACTGGCCGGAAAGAAGGGTCTTTGTCCCGATTGCGGCGTCAAGTTTCGCATCCCGCTCAAAGACGCGCCGGCAGTGGTTGTGGCTGCACCGCAAGGGACGGCTCAAGTCGCTGCAGTCCTGCCAGTGGCGCATTTTGTGGCAATTGATCCGGTCAGCTTAGCCGGTTTGCCTCGAGCACGCTCGCTCGAAATCAGCCAGACGCCTGAGAATGTTACCAGTAAGGAAGCTAGAGAGTCTGTGCCGGTCAATCACGACATAGAACTCGAAGAACCATCAGAAAGGCAGTTTCACCCGACGATTTTCCAGAACGTCCAACTTGCCTGGAGCATCACTTTTCCCGGAGGCGATCCATCTGACCCCCTAACGGCGGAACAGTTACAGGACTGGCTGGAAGAGGGGCAGGCAACCGGCGACGAATTGGTCTGGCGGACTGATTGGCCTGAATGGATTCCGGTGCGCCAGGTGTTTCCCGAGCATTGCCCAAATCCATCAGGGGGGCAGTTTGACTCGTTGTTGTGATAGATTTATTTTTTGCAAGTTTAAGTGATTCCGATACGCCTCATTTTTTAGGAAAGAAGATCATGGCCATGCTGACGCCGACGCTCCCCGCCGAACGCTTCACGAATGTTTCTTTTCTGCTCAGGCTGATTGCGACAACGGTTGTGACAGCCGGTGGAATGACCTGCCCCATAACACAGGCCGAAGCCGCCCAGGAGGCACCTGCCAAGGCTGCCAGTCCTTTCACGATCGCTTCTGGTTCACTGGCCCTTGAGGCACCCAAGGCCTGGCAGCGGGTCGAGCCCAAGGCCGGAATGATTGAGACAGAGTTTTCGATTCCCTCAGAAGCCCCGGCCGCAACCGATCCGCAAGACGCCGTTGCACCGCCGGGTCGCATGACGGTGATGGGCGCCGGCGGCAGTGTGCAGGCCAACATCGACCGCTGGTACGGCCAGTTTTCCCAACCCGATGGCAGTGCGACCAAAGACAAGGCCGTCACCAAGACGCTCAAACTGGCCGGTTGCACCGTCACAATGGTCGATGTCTCAGGAACGTTTAAGGACTCGCCTGCGGGTCCATTTGGAGGCGGCAAGGCGGTCGATCGCCTCGACTATCGGATGCTCGCTGCAATTGTCGAGACGCCCAAAAATGGCAGTTACTTTCTCAAGTTTTATGGCCCTGGAAAAACGGTGGCGAAGCAGGCCGATGGCTTTCGCGCAATGATTGAGGGCATGGTGGCCACAGGCAAGTAGGGCTCGCGAGCGACATGAAAATCCAGGATTTCCTTGAGCATCACGGCATTGCGGGTAATCCGTTTGCCGAAGAGGACGCCCAAAACGACACGGTGTTTAAACGCACCTGCCTTGAGACAACATTTCATCCAGCGTGGGACAAAATCTACGGCGATCCGGCCGATCCCAGCACTTCGATTGTGTTCGGTGAGAAGGGCTCTGGAAAAACGGCGCTCAAACTGCAGATGGTGCGGCAGTTTACACGGCATAGTCTTTCGGCTGGAACACATGCAGGTGGTGCGATCCGGTCGCCATTTGTTGTGCTCTATGACGACTTCAATCCATTTCTTGATCGCTTTGTCAGTCGCGTTGGCCCCAATCGTCCCGTCGAAAAAGTTCTAGGACAATGGAAGCTCTGGGATCACATCGACGCAATTTTGTCGTTGGCAGTCACACAACTGGTGACTTCTCTGACGGAGCCGTTGTCCCGATCCAATGTCTCGGTGCAAAAAATGACTGGCTCGCAGGCTCGCGACATTTGCTTACTGGCTGCCTGCTACGACCAGTCAACTGGCGAGACTTTCCCTGCACGCTGGAAAAAATTACGTCGTCGCGTTGGCTACAACGCGTGGCTGGGCCTCTGGCCATTGCTACTGGGTCTGCTTGCGAGCCTTGGCATGCTGGCTGCTCTCACGAGTGGCTTTTCAAGCGGGTCACTCGGATGGGCAGCAGCGTGGTGGCCGTGGTTAGTGCTGGCGGCAGCATGGGGCCCGTGGAGCACGCGTCGAGTGCAAGCCACATGGTTGGCATGGCGGATCGTGCGCAGCATGCGGACGGGCAATCGCACTCTTGGACAACTCGCAGGGGCACTGGCTCGCATGCCGGTTGTCGATTTGGCCGGCCAACCACTCCCGGCGATTGCCCGCAGCGACGATCGCTATGAATTGCTCGCCAAACTCCAAGGAATTCTCACTGCGCAAGGCTATGCCGGCATGATCGTGATTGTCGATCGACTCGACGAACCACACCTCATAAACGGTTCCGCCGACCGCATGAAGCAGGTTCTCTGGCCGATGCTCGACAACAAGTTTTTGAAGTCACCCGGAATGGGATTCAAGCTCCTGTTACCAATCGAGCTCTACCGCTTCATCGAGCGAGAGGACGAGCAATTCAATCAGCGGGCGAGGCTCGATAAGCAGAATCTCGTACCCTCGCTGGAGTGGTCGGGGGAAACCCTCTACGACATAGCCTCAACGCGGGTTCAAGCGGCGAGCGTCGTCAGTCCATCGGCCACACTCACACAACTTTTTGAGTCAAAAGTCGATCAGCGACGACTCCTTGACGGGTTGCGAAGCCTGCGGGTACCGAGGCAACTTTTTAAGTTTCTCTACCGCCTGCTGGTGGCCCACTGTCACGCTCACACAGGCGAGCAGCCGGTCTATCAGATTCCGCTGGAGCGATTTGACACAGTCTTAGCTGTCTACCGCCGCGATCAAGACGCCTTTGATCGTGGACTCGCTCCCCGTTAGTGAGACCTCTCAAAAGCATGGACCCTGATGTCGATCTGCATACGCTTGTGATTGGTCGGGAGGCGATGGCCTGCCGGTTTGAACTTGTGTTTAACACCGGTGAGGTGCCGCAGGCCACGGAACTTGCCGTGTCGGCCCTCGACTTGATCGATGAAATCGAATCGCGGATCACCATTTATCGTGACACCAGCGAACTGGCTTTTCTCAACGCAACAGCCGCCAATGGCTGGCAGAAAGTGACGCCCGATCTTTTTGAATTGCTGATGCATGCGAGGACAATCTTCGAATTGACCGGAGGCGCATTCGATGTTGCGACTGGGTCGCTTGTGCGTTGTTGGGGATTTCTTCAGCGGCAGGGCCGCACGCCATCGGCGGAGCAACTTTTGCAGGCTCGGGCAACCGCGGGGATGCAACTGGTCGAACTCGATAGAAGCACTCAGCGAATTCGCTTGAGTCGCCCGGGCGTAGAACTCAATCTCGGTGCGATCGGCAAGGGTTGGGCGCTCGACTGCGTGATTGATAAACTCCAGCGAGAAGGTGTTGCTAGTGTTTTGGTACACGGTGGGTCAAGCAGCGTGCGTGCGATTGGTATCCAAGGCCCTGACACACCCGGTCGGCGTGGCTGGCGGGTGGGCGTGCGGCATCCACTCAGGCCGGGCAAGCGACTGGCAACGATCACGCTAGAAAATATGGCCCTCGGCACAAGTGGGTCGGGAACGCAATTTTTTATCGAGCGGGGCAAAAAGCTGGGCCACATTCTCGATCCGCGCAGCGGTCGGCCTGTTGAGGGAGTCTTGTCGGCAACGGTCGTAGCGCCCTCTGCTGCCGATGCCGATGCGCTTTCAACGGCGCTCTACACGCTTGGTCCGGCTGGGCTTGATCGCGTGGCACCACAAGACGGCCCGGTCAGAGCGATGCTGGTGATACCCTCTCGCGACTCGCATGCCGTCCGAGTGCTGACCGCCAATATGAACCAGAGCGTGCTGTCGATCGAACCCGCAGAAGGGATTGAGTATTAGGCCACGGAAGTCCTGCCATCTGCCAGCAGCCAGGCCAGCAGTCCTTTTTGCACATGCATCCGGTTGGCTGCCTCTTGCACGACTACGCTCTGCGGGCCGTCGATCACGCCGTCGGTGACTTCTTCCCCACGCCGCGCCGGCAAGCAGTGCATGAAAATTGCCCGTGGGCAATGGGCCATCAAGGCCTCATTGACTTGAAAAGGTCGCAACGCCTGCAGCCTTTGATCGCGTTCTTTTTCCTGCCCCATGCTTGTCCAGACATCGGTGTACACCACGGCGGCATCCTCGACCGCCGCGACCGGATCGTTTGTCGCGAGGATTTCGGCGTTGGGGAGCAATGTTTTCAGATGTGCACAAAATGCGCTATCAAACTGATACGCATGGGGCGCAGCCAGCACAAACCGCATGCCCAGCAACCCACAGAGCACGGCCAGCGAGCGGGCGACATTATTGCCATCGCCGACAAACACAAGCTTTCGGCCAGTGACACTTCCGACTCGCTGCTGAAGCGTGTAGATGTCGGCCAATGCCTGACAAGGATGGCAGCAGTCGCTGAGACCGTTGATCACAGGCACGCTTGATGCAGCGGCTAGTTGTTGAAGCGTGCTGTGGGCTTTGACACGGCAAACGATCGCATCGACATATTCACTCAGCACGCGACCAAAATCGGCAATGCTCTCTCGCGATGAAGCAAACCCCGTATCTTCACCGAGGAAAAGGCTATCGCCACCCAGATGAACCATCGCCGCTTGAAAGCTGACGCGAGTTCGCAGGCTGGGCTTTTCAAATACCAGTCCCAGCACACGACCCGGCAAGAGCGATTCCCGCACGCCAGCTTCGTATTGTGTTTGTAAGGTC
>QWQJ01000119.1 GCA_003670865.1 Planctomycetota bacterium
CCTGATGCTCTGCAGAGCTACCACCGCTTCATGCGGGAGCATCTCTTTGACCATGTCGATATCCCTGCCGATGCGATCCACATTCCCGACGGCAGGCTACCGCGAGAGCAGGTTGCCGCTGCATGCGTGCGATACGAAGAATCAATTCGGGCGGCTGGCGGCATCGATGTGCAGCTGCTGGGTATCGGACGCACGGGTCATATTGGCTTTAACGAGCCAGGCAGCGCGGTTGAAAGTCGGACACGCCTGATCACGCTCGACGGCGTGACGCGAGCCGATGCGGCCAGCGACTTTTTTGGTGAGTGGAATGTACCTCGTCAGGCGATCACGATGGGCGTGGGATCGATTCTTGACGCGAGGCGAATCGTGCTTGTGGCCTTTGGAGAGCACAAGTCTTCCATCGTGCGTAAAGCCGTCGAGGAGCCGTTTTCGAGCCATGTCTCAGCCAGTGCTTTGCAGCAGCATCCCGACGCAAGGTTTGTGCTGGATCGCGCTGCAGCATCGCGGTTGGCAAGGTTTGAATCGCCGTGGGTCGTGGGAACGCTTGAGTCGATGGATTTAGAGTGGTCTGACTCACTGACGCGGAAGGCTGTCATTTGGCTGGCGCTCAAAATGCAAAAGCCGATTCTTAAACTTACAGACGAAGACTACAACGAGCACGGCTTGCAAGAATTGCTCTCAAAGCGAGGCCGTGCCTACGATCTGAATATCGAGGTCTTTCGTGTGATGCAAAATACGATCACGGGCTGGCCTGGGGGTAAGCCTGGCAAACCGAGTCGCGTTCGAGAAGGAGTGGTGGTCGAGCCTACCGCAGCAATCGCGGGCCACAAGCGTGCTGCGGGGGCGGATATTTTTCCAAAGCGGGTGGTGATTTTTAGCCCCCACCCCGATGACGATGTGATCAGCATGGGAGGCACGTTCATCCGGCTCTGCGAGCAGGGCCATGAAGTGCATGTTGCCTACCAGACCAGCGGCAACATTGCCGTCTGGGATGAGTCGGCCGATCGCCATGTCGACTTTGTCGAGGAGTTTTGTCGCGCATTTGGTGTTGGCAATGAACCCGCTGCGATCGCTGACCGCGTGCGTTTATTTTTACGCACGAAGGGCAGCGGGGCCGTCGACTTGCCAGAGTTACAAATCGTCAAGGGATTGATTCGCCGCACCGAGGCTCGCGCAGCGGCCCGCTATTCGGGAATCAAGCCGGAACGCATTCATTTTCTCGATTTACCGTTTTACGAGACTGGTCGCGTTCGCAAGAAGCCGATTGGTCCCGACGACATTGCGATCACAGTCAAGCTTCTCGACGATGTGAAGCCACATCAGATCTACGCTGCTGGCGATCTCTCCGATCCGCATGGCACGCACCGCGTGTGTTTGGTCGCCGTGATGGACGCCCTGCGGGCATTGGCCGCCCGCGACTGGGTCAAGGAGTGTGAGCTTTGGCTTTACAGAGGGGCGTGGCAAGAGTGGGAGCCGCATGAAATTGAAATGGCCGTGCCACTCTCGCCGGACGAGGTCGACCGCAAACGCATGGCGATCTTTAAGCATGAGAGCCAGAAAGATCGGGCGCTCTTTCCGGGACCGACCGACTCCCGCGAGTTTTGGCAGCGGGCCGAAGATCGTAACCGCGAAACAGCCAGGCTCTACGACAAACTGGGTTTGCCCGAGTACGAAGCGATCGAAGGCTTTGTGCTCCACCGCATGACGGATCTCTACGGCGGGGAAAAATGAAAAAATACAATGTTGGCATGATTGGATATGGTTGGGCGGCGGCTGCACACATCGCTGCAATCAACGCGACCAAGCAGGGGCAGGTCAGGGCTGTCTATTCGTCGAGGCCGCAGGACGCCGCTCTGTTGACTCAAAAACACTCCGGTAATTCGGCCCCCGCGATTCAGGTCTATCAAGATCTCGATCAGATGCTGGCCGATCCAAGTCTGGATGTTGTCGACATCACCAGCTACCCCAGCGAGCATCGTGATCAGGCCGTGGCGGCAGCGAATGCCAAAAAACATATTATTTTGGAAAAGCCGATGGCCAATTCAGCGACAGAAGTGGCTGACATTGTGGCCGCGGCCAGTGCCAATGGGGTGATGGGGTGCGTCTGTTTTGAGTGCCGTTTCTCCAGTCAGTTTCAATCCATTAAGGCGGTTGTTGACGAGGGCTTGCTGGGCCAGTTGCACTACGGAGAAATTGATTACTACCACGGCATTGGCCCGTGGTACGGTCAATTTCGCTGGAATACCTTTAAGAAAGAAGGGGGCAGTGCTCTGCTGACTGCCGGTTGTCATGCGCTCGACGCACTTTTGATGCTGATGGGCACAGAGGTTGAAAGCGTATCGAGCATGAGCACCCGATCGCAGAGTGACATTTTTGCTCCATACGAATACGACACTTCAAGCGTGACAATCCTGCGCTTCAAAAACGGCGCCATCGGCAAGACTGCCGCGATCGTCGATTGCCTCCAGCCGTATTACTTCCACACGCATCTGGTTGGGAGTCAAGGAAGCATCCTCGACAACAAGTTTCACTCTCAGAAACTGAAAACGGATAAGGGCCACTGGAGTGAACTCGCGATGAAGATGCTTGACTCGGGCGATGTCAGCGATCATCCCTACCAGTCGCAGTTTCAAGCTTTTTTTGACGCCCTTGATGCTGGGGTCGAGATGCCGTTGACAAGTTTTTCAGAAGCGGCAAAAACGTTTGCCATCATCTTTGCGGCCGACGCCAGCGCCGCCAACGCGGGCCAATGCGTAACAGCAACCAGTTTTCAAAAAGTGACTTAAGTTTTGCCAGTCACACCTCTCGGAGTGAGCTATGATTTTCTCTTACAATCGCGGTCCACACGGCCGGTCGTGCCTTATCCAAAACGTGCTGGTGGTCGGTATGGTATGGATGGCAGTAGGGCCGACTTGTTATGCGGAGGAAGCCTTGGAGGCCGGTTTTACACGCCTCTTTAATGGTCGCGACCTGTCGGGATGGCGAGGAAGGCCGCATCTGGATCCGCGGGCAGACCGTGAAGGCACGCCTCAACAGCAGCAAGCCAGGCAGGCCCAACACAATCAGGACATGGCTGCCCACTGGACGGTGAGTAACGGCGTGATCGTCAGCGACGGTCAGGGTGTTTTTCTGACAACAGAGAAAGACTACGGCGACTTTGAGCTTCTGATTGAATGGATGTTGCCATCCTCTTGTGCCGATAGCGGTATCTACCTGCGGGGTAATCCTCAGGTGCAAATCTGGGACCCCGACTGCGAGCGGGATTTTAAGCACGGTTGTCAGAAAGGGTCCTGTGGCTTGTGGAACAACCCCGCTGAATCGGCTGGAAAATTTCCGCTTGTCAAGGCTGACAAGCCAACCGGTCAATGGAACGCCACGCGAATTGTGATGCAGGGCGATCAAGTGACCGTGGTCTTGAACGGTCAACTCGTCGTCAACAATCAATCTCTGGCCAATTTTTTTGACAAAGATAAGCCGCTGCCAGCGAGAGGCCCGATCCAGATTCAAACCCACGGTGCGCCGATGCATGTCCGAAATATCTCCATCCGGGAGCTATCCACGCTTGATGGTTCAGGGCCCGGTTGGCGATCGCTTGGAGAAGCCGACTTTATCAACGTGAATTGCTTGCCTGATACATGGTCTTGGAAGGATGGCAGCGTGCACTGCACTGGCCAACCAGTCGGTGTGATTCGCACAAAAGAGCCGGTAAAAAATTTGGAAATGTCTGTTCAGTGGCGACATCTATCGGCTGGCGGTAATTCCGGCGTTTTTTTCTGGGCTCCCGCGAGCGTGCTTGAGTCGATCAAGCCGGGGCAGTTACCCCCCGGCGGCATCGAAGTGCAGGTGCTCGATCACGGCTATACCGAGCAGTACGAAAAATCGACGAACAAAAAAGCCGACTGGTTTACAACCGACGGCGATGTATTTCCTGTCGGATCCTCAACCATGAAGCCGTTTTCGCCAGTGGCCCCCGACGGCATCCGCAGCTTTCCAACCGCCCGGCACTCGCGAGGCACGCCAGAGTGGAACCACTATTACATCCGTGCGATCAACGGCGAGATCCGGCTGTGGGTTAACGGAAACGAAGTTTCCGGTGGATCGGCTTGCACACCCTCAGCCGGTTTTCTCTGTCTTGAATCAGAAGGTGCTCCGGTGGAGTTTCGGCAGATCAGAATTCGTGAAGTGCCCTGAAACATCAATCGGAACGCTCCGTCAGACTTCCACAATTCCCTAAACGCAGAGGAGATTTTCTATGCCCAGATTTTCGTTTCTTTTGAATGATTTTTTTCTAGTCATTTTTCTACCGCTCTTGGTAGTGGCATGGGCGCCGAGCCCGGTTGTGGCCGATGAGGCAGGCTTTGCGTCGCTCTTTAATGGCACATCGACAGAAGGCTGGCAGGGAGCTGTGGCGGGCTACGACATCGTGGACAAAGAACTCCGCTGCCGGAAGGGAGCCGGCGGAAATCTGCTTACAGTCGCTGAGTATGGCGACTTCGTCTTACGGTTTGAATTCCGACTGACACCCGGAGCCAACAACGGTTTGGCGATCCGCTCCCCAGCAAATGGTGATGCCGCATTTGTCGGCATGGAACTTCAGATTCTTGATGACTCGCATCCCAAATATGCAAATCTCCAACCGTGGCAGGTGCACGGTTCCATCTACGGCGTTGCGGCCGCCAAGCAAGAGTGCCTCAAGCCAGCGGAAGAATGGAACACTGAAGAGGTGACCGCTCGCGGTTCTAAGATCACCGTTGTCGTCAACGGAAAAACGATTATTGACGAAGACATCAAGCGATTTTGCGACGGAACGCCGACGCCCGATGGAAAAGCTCATCCAGGTTTGACGCGGTCTAAGGGCCACATTGGCTTTCTCGGCCACGGCGACGAAGTTCACTTTCGCAACATTCGTATTTTGTCGCTCGACGCCGCACCATGAGGAATGGCATTGGAACGGGCGGCTGATCGATGGCCTCGAAAAGCCCGCGACGGAAATGAGTCCTAGGAAACCACTGCCCTCGGGAAAATGAATGCCATGGAGAGAGCGAATCAGGCAACTTCCCAGCCGGCGCGATACGACTTACGAATCAGGGCATCGGCGGCAGGCGAGTTTGTGACCCGCAGCGTTTGGGCGTTCCATTCAATGCGCTGGCCGGTACGGTAGGCGACATTGCCCAACAGCACCGCCTCGGAAAGCGCACCGGAATAATCGAAGTTGCAGGTCGTTGGCGTGCCGTCCCGACAGGCGGCAAGCCACTCAGCGTGGTGACCGATTGAAGGGGGAATTGTTGGCTCTGGAGGTTTGAATCCGGCAAACTTTTCCGTGGGAAAAAGCCGGTAGTTTGAGTAATCAGCAAACATCATCCCCTCGCTGCCAAAAAACATCACGCCGCTGCCAGGCACACGCTGGCCGGCCACCTCTTGAGGCGTCAGATTGCCGTCGTACCATGTCAGTTTGACCGGCGGCTTGTTGCCGCGAGCTGGGAATTCATACCTCACGATCAATCCAAGTGGACAGGTCTCGGGATGCACAGGTGGCCCTTCTGCCGAGCACGTAGTCGGATGTCGCAATTGGAGTGCCCAGAATGGCAAGTCGATGTAATGGCAGCCCATGTCGCCGAGGGTTCCATTGCCAAAGTCCCACCAGCGACGCCACTGCGCCGGGTGGTAACGTCCTGGCACAAACGGCCGCTCGGGCGCCGGTCCAAGCCATAGATCCCAGTGCAGCGTAGCGGGAGGCTTTTCCCCTCCTTCAGGTCGATCGCCTCCACCCCATCCCTTACCCACCCAGACATGCACTTCATTCACAGCGCCGATGGCACCGGAGTTGATGACTTCAACCACACGGCGGTAGTTGTCCTGGGCATGGATCTGCGTGCCGAGTTGGGTTGCAACGCCAGCTTTTTGAGCTTCTTCGGCAATCAGTCGGGCCTCCGCTACGGTGTGCGCTAGTGGCTTTTCGCAGTAGACATGCATCTTGTTACGAATCGCGCGGATTGTGGCCGGGGCGTGGTTGTGATCGGCCGTACTGACAACAACAGCATCGACTTTGCCTTTCTCGACATGGATCAGTTCTCGGTAGTCGTTGTAAAATCGTGCATTGGGGAAACGCTGCTTGGCCCGCTGCAAATAGTTGTCGTCTATGTCGCAGACGGCAACTATTTCTTGGTTGGCAACCGCGCCGATATTGGCGTCGGCTTGGTTTGCTGTGCCGATGCAGGCGAGCTGAAGTTTTTCATTCGCCGCCAGCGACGGCCGAGCGGCTACGCCACTCAAAACACCAACTGCCAAGCCGGCACCACTTGCCGTCAGAGTTTTGAGGATGTGCCGCCGTGAAGAACGCTGTGGCTGAGTCATGAGGGCGCCTAAAAAAAGAATCGGTTGCTACGGTCATAGTATGATCGTTTTGGGCAGTCTTTGTCGATCAAACAGACGATTCCCAGAAGAGAGTAAAGGATCCATCGATGAGCAGACGTCATTTTATAGCCGGATTTTTCCTATGCCTTACGCCCTTCCCGCTGATTGTAAGAGAACACAGCCGATGCCTTGCCGCGGCGGAAGCAGATGCCCCGGCCGCAATCGAAACCTTAGAACAAGTCGGTGCGATCCTCACCCGTGATGGCGAAGGGCTTGTTGTCGAAGTTCGATTTCCAGTGTCGGGAGCGAGTGCAGACAAAAACAACGCAGCCATTGCCGCTCTGGCGGGGCTTGCACGAGTGCGGAGCGTCGTGCTCGCGGGCAGCGGCGCGACAGACCGTTCGCTCGAAAAGCTGGGCTCGCTCACAACTTTACGCAATCTTGACCTGCGTGACTGCCCGCTGACAAACGCCGGTCTTTCGCACCTTGTCACGCTTTGCGATCTGACAGCGCTCCGGCTCTCGGGCAAGTCTGGAGCAACGACCATTGATGATGTGGGGCTGGAGCACATCGGCAAGCTCACGCACCTTCGAGCCTTGCTGCTGGACTATCTCTGGATCAGCGAAGTGGGTCTTAGAAAGCTCTCCGACCTCACGCAACTTGAAGAACTCACGCTGGCACAAACGCTTGTTCGCGATGACGCAATCGCTCCTATCGCGAGGTTTTCCAAACTCCGTAAAGTGCGATTAGCGAGAACAGGAATCACGGCCAGTGGAGTAGAAGAACTCATGAAACTTGAGAACCTTGAAGATCTTGATCTCAGCGAGGCGTCCCAGATTACAGATGAGGCGTTGATGTACGTGGGTCGATTGAAAGGGCTCAAGCGACTCAACTTGTGGCGGGTGCCGGTGGGCGATAAAGGCATTGAACATCTGGTCGAGCTCACAAAACTCGAATGGCTCAACCTAGACGATACAGCGACGAGCGACAAAGGCTTGACGGCGCTTGTGGGAATGAAGAACCTGACATTTTTATATTTGGGATCGACGGCAGTCTCTGATCTGGGCCTGCAGCATCTCACAGGGCTGAGGGCGTTAAAAGATCTTTCGCTGAGGCGGACGGCCGTCAGCAAGGAGGGGGCCGAGCGGCTCCAAAAGCAGCTCCCTGCAGCAAAGATTCGACTCAATTACATCGAAGGGCAATAGAAGCATTGCGATCAATAAAGCCAGCCCCGCCGTTCTAAGGGATGAAGCTCTTGCCGTGAGCCTTAATTCACCGGTAGCCGCGATTCTTGCAGCAGACTGTCAAGAAAGGTGCGGGCCGAGCCGTAGCTGCCGGCAGGATAGCGGCGCATGTTTGTCTTTAGGTCATCAATAAGATTTCCTATTTGCAACTCGATTTCGCCAATTTCTGCAAATTGAAAACCAGACCCACTGTCGGCCCGACTGCGAAAACGCAAATCAAGAGGCTCCCTCCGCAGGTCATAGATTGGATCGGTAAGAACATAGGGCCAATTGATCTCACCAGTGACTGGGTCAAGCTCGACGCTCGTCAACTTTCGCGGCCGGCCCATCTGAGCCCAGCGTACGACTTGTTCAATGGTTGGCCTCGCGCCATTTTCCACGGCCCGATTCGCCCGATTGATGCGGCGGGTTTCAAAAAATACCTCAGTTGCGTGGACCCGATTTTCAAGGGCCAGAGTTTTCCCCACTTCCAGTGTGATCGGCAACGCGCCGATTCCGCTGTCGCTACTGCTGCCACTGCTTGGACTCTGGCCGCTTCGCATGGCAAGGGCCTGCAGAACTGGAGGGGGCGAAAGATCGAGACGACGGACGGTGGACGCGTGGGGCGCGGTGGTAGATTCAACATATTTGCCGCGAGTGCTCACTCCGCCGGGCAGAGGCGGCATGCCGGGCGGGATTCCCTGTGGTGGCAGAGCGGGCAGGGCTGGTGGTAGAGCTGCCGGTGGATTTGGCATGACAGGAACCTGGGGCGGAGGGACTGCTCCAGGCAAAGAGGCTGGGGCTCCCTGTTGCGGTAGCGTCGGCGTTGGCGGAGGGTTGGCCAATGGTGGAGTTGACGGCGGGGCTGGCTGAGTTACCGGCGGGGAAACGGGGCCGCTTGGAACTTCCGGTAAAACGGATGGCGGCGAAGGTGCGACTGTCGGGCTTTGCGGGGTCGACGGAATCGTGCGTTTGAGCGAAACCGATTCGCCGGTGGCGGCTCGATCGCTTCTCGCCAAGACAATCGCTACGAGCAAAATCAGCCCCGCGACGATTAGAGACGGCAATACTCGACGCACAGCAGAGTGATCGCTACTCATGAGAAGACCCGTCTTTCTCTCGCACGCACACGCAGGCCGCTGTGGCTCTTGATGTCCATATGACTCTTCAAGAGCAGGGTGGCCACAAACCACCCGCAGTCTATCGGAAAAAAGCTGCCCATGCCCCTGCCAGCGCTAGTGTAGCCAGAACACCGACCGCGAATGTTGCGGCTGGATGCGTGGCAAACCATTGCATGGGGGTCGATTGAGCCTGAATCCTTGTGGGGTCGACAGGAGTTACCGTCAGATTCACGCGGTCTGGCTGGGCTAGGCCGCTGACGATGGGAGTCGCCCGCCCTGGTCCCACCTTGGCTGCGATCCGATCCGCGGGGAAAATCAAAGATTCAAGATTCGGAGCAATGAAAACTGGATTGGTACAAGCCGGACAGTTTCCATTTTTACCCGCCCAATCGCGCTGAATACTGATCAGATGGCCGCATGCCGGGCACATCAATCGCAGTCTCTTTTCAGCCGGTAACGCCGCCACATTGAGCAAGACAAAATCGGCAAATGTCCGACAAGAGGCAAAGCGGTCGGCCGGTTTTTTTGCCATTGCCTGATGGACAGCTTCGCAGAGCGAGTCGGGCAGGTGCGGTAAGAGTTTTTTAAGACTCGGGGGCTGTTGGTTGACCTGAGCCACCATTGTGGCCGATGGCGTGGGGCCGAGGATCGGCTTTTTGGCGGCTAAAAATTCATAGACCATCACAGCCAATGCGTATTGATCGACCCGCCGGCTGGGCTTGGCCCCCTCGATCAATTCGGGTGCCATGTACTCGGGGGTTCCGAGGGCAAAGCCCGTGCCGGTGAGTCCTGGTGTCTGATCAGATAGGGTTGCATGGGCAACGACCTTCGCGATGCCAAAGTCACCGAGGGCAGGAATGCCGAGCCCGTTGAATAGCATGTTGTCCGGCTTGATGTCGCGGTGCACATAGTCACGATCGTGGATGTGGTCTAAGGCATCGGCAAAAGGCACCAGCCAGCGGTGGAGTTGGCTGGGAGCGGCGGGGAGCGGTCGGCCATCGGACATGGGCCGCCTTTGACTGAGATTCCCACCTGCTAAATACGGCATGACCACAAAGGGACAATCACCAATCCTGCCGACATCGATGATCGGCACGATGTTGGGATGGATAAATAACCGCAGCGCCGATATCTCCTGATCGAAGCGAGACAAAAAAGTCGGATCCGTGAGGAGTGCTTTGCGAGGCACTTTAATCACGGCATATCTATCCGCAGTGTGATCCCATGCACGGTAGACAACGCCCATGCCGCCGGCTCCAAGGCGCGCAACAATGCGATAGCCAGCACCGAGCGTTTCCCCCAGCAGGCTATCTGGGTCTGTGTTGAGATGATGAGTGGTGTGCAAGAGTTGAGTCATGCGAGTTGGGATGAGTCTGGCACAAAATTGAGGAAGTATCTGTCGGCGAATCAGGGATTGTCGCAACAACTGCTCGGAGAATGCTAACGGGGGCACCATTATGGTGAGCCCTCACCAGAAAGGTGAAACGCTCAAGAAGTGCAAGAAAACAGGCTCTTTTAGGCGTGTTTCAGGGGATGTGAGGGCGTCTTTGCTTCCCTTCTTTGGTGAGTCGCACAGAAAGGCCTTGGCCTCCACGAGCAAGGACAGAAAAATTATTTTGCCAAAGAGAGGGCTCTTTTAAGCCCCTTTGACGCTGCTCGCCTCGTTGTGAGCAAGCACATGCACTGATTGGCACGTCGCGTGCATCTCTTTCCTTCCGACGCGAGCGATCCAAAAAGAAAACAAACCCTCTCGGCTGTTCTCTTTTTGGATCGACGGTGTGTTGTCGTTCAACACACCACTTGTGTTGGGTCTTGAAAAGCCCGGTTTCAACACGCGCGGCGGTTCATCCCGCCACAATGGAGGTGTGACATGATGGTCTTGGCAGTAGGTATTACATCAGAGGTGACGCAGTCTGTGTCGTATCCGGGCGTCATGCCACGGAACAACCGGATGGCTTCCAATCTGAATTGCTTGGTCATTTCCGGCAATCGCGAGTTGCGAAGTCGGCTCGATTCTGTGTCTGAACTCAGTGGCTGGTCGGGCTGCGACATGCCGACAGACGCTGAAGAGCTTCGTTCGACTGCGGATGCAGATTTTCAGCTTGTGGTCGTCGACATCGCCCATCCGATTGGTGAGCGTGTGAACGATACGCTGGAAATTGCTGAGGAATTTGCTGCTCGTCCCGGCACATTATTGATGATCTGCGGCTCCGACGAGAGCGTTGAGGATGAATTGTGGGCGCGTCAACTTGGGGCTTGGGTCTACCTGCCCGGCGTGTCGTCTGGCGATTCGTTGGTGTCTCTCTTTGCAGAGGCCAAGCGAGTTGTTGAGCAAAGGGATCTGTGGCAACTCGTCTAGATCGCCACTGCCCAGGCTGATTGATCGATTGATTGTTTTGTTCATGGTCGTGATTTTTGGCTGATTGTTGATTACTGACCGTAGCCGTGTGGCTCGGCAGTAGGTTTTTAAACACTGTTTCAATCCGTCCCCCATCAAACGGGACATCTTTAAAGGAGCTGAGTAATGAATACGTCGTCGACTACATCCCGAGACCTTTTAGTAACTGAGAATGACCCTCAAGTTAGTTACGCGGTCGATTGCAATCGAGATCGCGTTTTATCGAGTAAGAATCGGATTCCTGACTACCGCCGAAAAGCAGATTTTCGCGGAAAAGGAACCCCGCCGGCCGCTGTCAGCGGCATTCACCGTCGCCGGTCCAAGAAGTGGACGTGGGGCAGTGGTCGCGGTGCCCGTATTCTCAATGCCCGGGCCTTTGCGTCGATCGTAGCTTTCGCTGCGGCAACGCTTTCAGCAAGTGCCTTCGGCGTGAGTATCAATTATAAACAAATCGGTAACGCTGGAAATGCAGCGAATTCGTCGACAGGACTGGGTGCGGTTTCAGTTGCGTTTCAAATGCAGACCACTGAAGTCACCAATAAGGATTATGTGGAATTCCTCAACTCCCAAGGCAAGAGTAATACGAACGGTATTTACAGCGCCTCTATGGGGACTGACGCAGTCAATGGTGGCATCACGCAATCGGGGTCGAGCGGCAGTTTCGTCTACGCTGCCAAATCTGGTTTTGACACGAAGCCGGTAAACTTTGTGAGTTGGTTCAGCGCAGCTCGTTTCACAAACTGGTTGAACAACGGACAGTTGTCTACGGCTTCGACGGAAACAGGTGCTTACACACTTGGGAATCGAGTTTCAGGTAATCTCGTGGCTAGAAACGCAGGGGCAAACAACTTTCTGCCAAGTGCCAATGAGTGGACCAAGGCTGCGTACTACAACGGCACGTCGTACGCTCTTTATCCCACTAACAGCAACACCCAGCCTTTCGCCAGCGGTTCAGCATCAAGTCTTACCAACGTGGCCAACTATGGTGGTTCGCCGACAACTGTGCGTGTCTTGGCTGTCGGAAGCTTCCCTAACACTAAGTCGTTCTACGGATTATCGGATGCACTCGGGAATGTGTCTGAATGGACCGATACGATCAGCTCGACGTCGGCAAACCGGATGGGATTTGCCTTTGTTAATACTAGTTCGCAGATATCTACCTCATCGACAGCTCCTTCTCTCACGCTTGGTACCACTAGTACATCTCAAGGAGGCTTCCGAACTGCGGCTCCTGCGGTTCCCGAGCCAGGGACGATCGCCTTGGCCGGAATTGGTATCGTTAGCTTGGTCGGAATGGAGGCTGTCAAGCGGAATCGCCGCAAGAAGCAGCTGGCCATTGAGATGGCGAGCTAGGGTTTTGCCAGGCCAGTCCTAAAAATTAGAAGTTCTTCGCCCCGCCCCTCCAGACCCTCTGGAGGGGCGGGGTTGTTTTTTTGCCGTTAGATCTAAGATATACCTATCATCGGTTGGGCGAGTTTTTCATTGGGCGTTGCATGGCAAACCTAGGTGGTCTTAATCAAAACGCCACACGAGAATCAGTTTCTAAGGTAGTCGCTGGTCGCTACCGGATCATTTCACAGCTTGGTGCTGGTGGGATGGGGGTGGCCTACCGCGCGTGGGACCATCGCTCGGAGCGACCGGTAGTCGTCAAGCTGCCCAGTCGGGAAGTGCTCATGCGGCAGGCGGGGCCAGAGAGGTTTCGCCGTGAGATATTCTCAATGCTGATCCTTGCCGAACACCCCAGCGTTGTTCCGGTCATCGATCATTGCCAGAGCGATCCGGATCCATTTGTTGCCATGCGATTCTTGCCAGGCGGATCGCTGCAAGATCGACAGCGCAAAGACACTGCCCGAGTGCTGCAGGCCATGCAGCCCAAAACCCTCTGGCTATGGCTGCCCGATGTGGCATCGGCCCTTGACTTTATTCACTCCAAGGGAGTTGTGCATCGGGATATCAAACCAGCCAACTTCTTTTTTGACGGCTTGTGGAGGGTCTTTGTCGGTGATTTTGGCATTGCCAAGTTTATGGGTGAAAGCGATGACCAAGACGGAGGCTCGTGGGATCCTCGCACCTTCGGAGAGATTTCGTCACAGTGGACGATCACCACCGGCGGGCAGCTGGGCACACTAGCTTATATGGCCCCAGAGCAATTTGAAAAAAATCAAGACGTGAATGGCCGAGTCGATCAGTACGCGCTAGCCGTTACCATTTATGAGTGGCTGGCTGGATCGCGTCCATTTACAGCCAAGGAGAGTCAGGCGCTAATGCGGCAACATCGAGTGTCGGCCCCACCTCCGTTGCCTCAGCAGCAGTGGGAAATCCCGACTTCGCTGCGGCAAGCACTCGAGCGGGCGCTTTCGAAAAACCCACAGGATCGGTTCAGCACTTGTGCTGAATTGTGCCAAGCCCTGCTGGCTGATATCCCGCTGTTCACGGACGACAAAAATGTTGCTCGGCTCCTATGCCCACAATGCAAGACAATCCTCAAACTCCCGAGTGCCGCCCGAGGACAGCGAGGAAAATGCACGCGTTGTCTGACGCCGATGGTGGTTGCTGACGACCTTGGCGCACTCTGGCTGGTGGGCGAGAGCCACGGTGGCACGCACTGATACACAGAGATTTCGGCCCGTTGTGGCCCGCGTTGACCGCTGATGCAAGCGGGTGTTAGTGTCGAAAGCTATGGATACGACGCCGCCACATCATTTCCGCGGGACTCCTGCCAGTCCAAGCAGCAGTTCTTTTCCTTTTGACTCTAGTGCGACGGTTATTTCAGGTCGTAATTCGAGTCCACTAGGCGGCCAGATGTCGATGGTTGAGGTGGGACGGTCGCTTGAAGGAGAGTCGCTTGGCCCCTACCGTTTAGAACAGTTTGTCGGTGGCGGCGGCATGGGAGTGGTGTTTCGGGCACTTGACACAACCCTCAATCGGATTGTGGCTGTCAAGGTGCTCTTGCGGCAACAGTCGGCCGACGAGGAGATGCTCAAACGCTTTCAAAACGAAGCGCAGTCGGCCGCCCGCCTCGATCATGAAAATATTGGTCGAGTTCATGCGGTTGGCTCGGATAATGGCTGGCACTACATCGTCTTTGAATTTATTGAAGGCACGAACCTTCGCGACGTGATCAACGAAAGTGGACCGTTTGACCTGCCTCGCACCATTGATGTCACCATCCAGATTGCCGAGGCGCTTGAACATGCCTCGCAGCGAGATGTGGTGCACCGCGACATCAAGCCTTCAAACATCATCATCACTCCGGCAGGTCGAGCCAGGATCGTCGACATGGGATTGGCTCGTTTGCATCAAGTTGCCGACGACCAAGACCTCACCGTCAGCGGCATGACCTTGGGCACATTCGATTATATTTCTCCCGAACAGGCCCGCGACCCCCGCTCCGCTGATGTTCGCAGCGATCTCTATTCGCTCGGCTGCACGCTCTTTTTTATGCTTGTGGGCAAGCCGCCTTTTGCCGATGGCACGATGGTGCAAAAATTACTCCAGCAGCAGCAGGATGCCCCACCTGCGATCGAGTTGTTGCGTCCGGATGTGCCCCCGAAATTTGCGGCAATCCTCGGTCGACTGATGGAGAAGGATCCTATTCACAGGTATCAGAAACCTGTTGAACTGATTGCCGATCTACACGCTTTCGCTGCCGACGCAGGAATCGAATTGACGGCGCCGAAGCCAACGGTCGGGTTTGCAGAAGAGCCCGTTAAGTCATCGCTGGGGGCAAGGCTACCGTGGATTCTCCCGCTGCTCATTTTTACGGCTATCGTCGGCGTCCTTTGGCTGAGGTCGAACAGTACGAGGATCAACGAACGCCAAGAATCGTTGGATCAGATGCCTGCAGGCACAAGTCTTGAAAAACCTGTTACAGAGGTTCCTGCGGCCTTAAAAAATGTGCATCGCGTTGTCGCTGTCCCAATCAAAAAAGGGGAATACTCCACGCTTCAAGAGGCTCTTGGAGCAGCTCTAGACGGGGATGAGATTGAACTCGCTTTCTCCACCACTCGTGACGAATCCCCATTCATAGTCGACAAAAAACATCTTCTGCTACGAGCTGCGGAGGGGTTTCGGCCGACCGTGCGGTTTGAGATGCCATTGGTTGAAGGACAAGATCGGGAGAGAGCAGCCTGTACGATCACAGAGGGTTCACTGGAAATTCACGGCATAGGCATTCAGGTAGAAACTGGGAGTCGGGCACAAGCACGAGGCCAAGCTACTTTATTTACCCTCCAGGGTGCGGCAACGCTCGCTTGCGAAGATGTCCTCGTGGAGATGTCAAGCGATGGAGCGAATTCCCGCGAGACAAGTCTTCCTTCGCTGACCGCGGGCAATTCTACGGGCAGAGTTATTGTTGTCAGTGCGGTGTGCCCGGTCGAAGACTTATCCATTCGGCAGGTCATTCGAATGCTTCGCTGCACAGTGCGTGGCGACGCCGTATTTTTAGACGCTGCGAAGTGCGGGCAAGTAGAACTTGTATGGACGGACGGAAGCATCGCAACCCCCGCTCGATTCCTCATAGCTGAAGGATCTGCTCGCAGCGAAACTGTTGGCCGAAGGCTGAGAGTTGCTCTTACCGGGGGCCTCTTTGCTTGCGGTGAGGGGTTTGCCTGCCTGCTCGATTCGCCTGCCAAGCCCGTAGCGGCTGTGCTGCGAGGATTTGCGGCAAAATGCCAATTTGTTATTCCCCAGGGACAGGCGTTGCTGGAGCAATCAGGGATTGAAGACCCGGATCTCTATCGATCGGCGATCGAGTGGATCGACGCCGGGAGCCACTATGCAGGCAGCGACATTTTCCGCCGAATGGATGGTTCGGAAGAACGGATTGAAATGGATTATGCAGCCTCCATTGAGCCGCTGACCCACACGTCGCAGTTGGAAGGGTGGCCGCCACCGGTGCCACTCATAGATGATCTCTAATGGAGGCGTGCCAGCGATACTGGCCAAACAGGGATGAAACGCTGGTTTCTTGACAAATCAAGCGTGCAAATATCTAGTGATAAGGATGCGGAGATGAGTGAGTAGGTTCGGCCGATCCGTCACTCTGGAATTGGTTTTTGTTCCCCCGAAAACACAAGGAGTTTATTGATGATTCGCAGCCATATGCTCGGTGTCGTGACTGGAATAACGGTGGGAATTGTTGTGGGGCTTTCGTCGCGGCCGGCTTTCGCTATCAAACAATTTTCTGATCAGTTCAAGGCAATGTATGTCAAGCCCGAGAGCACTGATCCAAACGAAAAAGCACTGGCCGCCGAGTTTGAAACGGCCAAGTGCAATGTGTGCCATGTGGGTAAAAATAAAAAAGAACGCAACACGTACGGTGAAGCGCTCGCCGATCTGCTGGACAAAAAAGAAGATAAAGAAGACACTGCTAAGATCAAAAAATCATTGGAGACGGTGGCTGCCATGCCAAGCGAAAAGGAGAATGACAAGGCTAAAACCTTCGGTGACTTGATCAAAGAAGGCAAGCTGCCCGGTGGGCCTCCCAAATAGTCGGGCAGATTTTTAGCCTGAAATCGACTGAGCGCGTGCAGATATTTCCCGTGTCACGCCCTTAAGTAACCTCGAGAATGATTGTCTCGAGAGACGGGCAATCGGCTATGGTCTGGGCCACATCGGCCGGGGCAAAGATTCGCACGCGTTTGACGAGGTCGTCAAACTGTTCGTGTGCTAGGCTGCGAATGACGGGTGATCGTTCTGCCAGTGGTCGCCATACAAATGGGGATGAGTCACAGCGGCGGCCGAGTCGTTGGCGAATCTGGAGCTTGAATTCTACTTCTCGTTCGACGGGTGGCGCATCGATCAGCAGCGACTCGCCGGGGAGAGGAATGCCAAGACGGATCGACAACTGCTCCGCGAGGCGATGGGCAACACACACAATATCCTTGTGGCTGCGGCCCGAAAGTTGGCGATGAATCTCCGGATGGCTCAGGGTGTCGAATGAAGCAACGCGTTTGTAGAGTTGCCGGCTGGTGCCAAAGATGCCTGCCACTAGGGGCTCTGCCGGAGTGCCGATGACCGCAGCGGTGAGCCAGTCGATGAAGGCGCGATCATCAAAGCGGGTCAGTTGGCTGGACTCGATGGAATCGCGTACGACCCAGACCGCTCGTTGCAGCATCGCCGTGGCTGCCCGAACAGTATGGTGCCAATAGACTTCGCTGAACATGACATACCTAGCAAAGACCAGCAGTTCTGCTGCCGTGCGGCCCTTGTCGTCGATTGCCAGGGATGTCCCCGACTCGTCGAGGCAGAGACTGGAAAGCAGGCGGTCTTCATCAAAATGGCGGCCATAAGGAACGCCAGCATGGAGGCTATCGCGGCCCAGATAGTCCATTTTATCGACATCGATCGGGCCAGAGAGCATGGACTGGAGCATCTTCCCCGGCGGATCCACGGCTGTTCCGCTGATCAAACCGGCAACACGATTCGGATGCAGATCCCACATTTCAGCGAGGATGGCTGCGGGTTCATCTTCTGCCAGCAGCCCCTGCACAAGTGATTCGTGCGTTGGCAGTGCTGGTAGGTTCATATCTTCCAGCGGATGGCAAAAAGCCCAGTGGCCGATGTCGTGCACCAATGCTGCGACGAGAAATGCTGCAGCGTCTTGCTCGGAGATCATTTCCTTAAATCGCCCGTCGTGTTGGAGACGGTGTAGAAACTCAAGGCCCATTCGATAAACGCCCAGCGAGTGCTCAAGCCGTGAGTGGGTTGCTCCAGGATAGACCAGCGACACAAGGCCGAGCTGACTGATTCGGGAGAGGCGACGCATCTGGGGTGTGTCGAGCAATGCTCGCACGCGAGGCGTCAGCGGCACGGTGACTCCGGGTGGAATGCGCACGCCGTCGGTGCTTGTTGCAAAGGTCACAAGTTCTGGCAGAGCGCGAAGCGTCATTGAAAAAACCCACGATGACTGAGATCAAAACGCTGGAAATCCAGCCAGCCAGCGGAGGAGCGTTGTGAAGAGCACATAGAGCGAACAGTGGGCTATGCCGTTTCCCCACGAGAGTTCCAGAGTCGCCAGTGCTGCCAAGCCACCTGCTGCGAAGAAGAGAGGGGCTATGTAAAGCCATTGCCACATTTCAGCGGTTGTCTCCGCAGGCAAAAGCGAGCGGACGCCCCAAAGAATCGCGTACACAGCGGCGCAGACCAGCGATCGCACCAGTAGACTCTGTCCGCTGTAGGGCTCGAGTTCCTTCTCGCGCAGAATGGTATACCCAATGCGCACGCACGGCAGGGCAGTGACCATCGCTGCCACCGCGAGGAGCCACGTCGGAGCCCCACCAGGCCCGCAGGCCAGTCTCGCCAGTAGGGCGAAGAGCATTGTTGCCACCGTGCCTATCACTGTCAGCGTGACCACCATCGTGGCGATCGGCTTATCGATTCGCCGCAGCGGCGCGGTCGGAACCTTGCCCGTGCCTTTGGAGGAAGTGATAGGTGCTTCTGGTTCATGAATCTGAACCGACTTTATCGGAGCGGGAATTGTGATTGGCTTTTTGCATTTTGGGCAGGGACCGCTGCGGCCGGCAAACTGATCGCTGACTGAAAAACGGGCCTTGCATCCCGGGCAGACAACTTGAATAGCCATGAAAAATCCGTACAAATGCAGGAGAAAGAGACAGGCTGTGCCAGCGTGCCAGCGTGCCGACGAGCAGGCAGTTTCAGAGCCGCACCCTGCCCGCGTCAAGAGTGGCCGATTAGACGCTAAGCTAGTGCCAGGAATGGGTGTAACAAAATACACCGAGCGACCACTGCCGCTGGCACCGAGTTACCCTCAAGAGACCGTTCACGATGCCCGAAAAAAACATAAGCGAGACGATCTCGTTTCAATGCACAAATGGGCACAAACTCAAAGCGCCCGCCCAAGCCGCCGGCAAAACGTTCAAGTGTCCTTCGTGTAAGGACGACACGCTTATCCTCGTGCCAAGTCAGAGCACGCCGCCCCTCACGACTGCAAAGCGGCCTGGCCAAACCATCCACAACCAACCCGTCCAAAAAAAGGAGACAATCAGTGCTGAAAAGATTGGCCCTCCCGTTGGCATCGATAGTCTAGAGACGGTGCCGAGCGAACTACCGGAGATTAATGTCGATGTGAACATCAGTACCAAGACGACCACTACGAACCGATCCAAGAACAAGGTGCCGATTTCAGGAAGCTCTGGAGCAGTTCCACCGGTGGAAGAATTGGAATTACAAGAGCTGTTTAAGGCCGTTGATTCTGAGGCCGAAGAGAGTGATTCAGGAACTGCTCCCCGTGCAGATCGGCAGTCTGAGGAGATCGTTCTGCCTAGCGACGAACACTTCCAAGAAGACGAATTTGCAGAAAAACATCCCACGTCCCGACTTGTCGCCCGGCTCTGGGGGGAAACCGAGCATGGCGGAAAACTAGAGTTTCACATCACGGGTGGCAGTGTGATTCGACCGCAGTACTATGAGCCAGGATTGTCTGCGGGCACGCACGGACTCTTTGCCAATGTGGAGGTCGATAACACGATCACTCTGACGGCGCTGGCATGGGACTCGATTCAAAAGATCATCGTCCGCAAGGTGGAGACTATTCCTCCGGGTTTTATTGGCGATCATTGAGGAAATCAGTCGATTTCGTGGCCGCGTGAAACTTTTGGCCGCAGGATTGATTTAGTCATTTTCGCTAAGATCCCCTTCAGTGATCATTGTGAAACCCTTATTGCCAAGGGTCTCTAATCCCATCTCCGTATTGTCGACCATCAAAGCCACAACCGGTCGGCCGCGAGGCTGCGTCAGGATCGGATAGGCCTGAATAATATTGACCTCTGCCTGCAACAACGCCATGCAGATCCGCTGAAGCGGTTGACGGTCGTCGGGTAATTCCACGCCAATCAAGTCGCTCTCAATAATCGCCAACCCCGCCCGCTCAAGGATTTCGCGACCTTGCTCCGGATGGCTGAGGAGGAATCGCACAAAAGCGCACTCACCAGAGTCGTTGATTGAGAGCGCAACAATCCGCACTTGCGAGCCATCGAATCGGCGCACCACGTCGAGTAGCTGGCCGACTCTGTTTTCGAGAAACACAGTGAACTGCCGTAGCGTCGGCCAGTTGCGACCACGAGCCGTGGCCAAACCAACGCCATCGCCTTGACTTGTATCACCTACGCTCATGAAGACTCCACTTGAAGAATTGACCTCGGGTCTGCGAAAACCAATTTGTTTTCCCGCCACCAGAGCGAAGATGCTTATGGTTCTGGTTGGCAGACTGCCTAGCGA
>QWQJ01000039.1 GCA_003670865.1 Planctomycetota bacterium
TGATGCCCTACGATGTGCTCGATGCGGTTGAACGGTCTGCGATTCGCGACAAGCAAACGCCGCTGGAAGCATGGCAACGGCTGACGATCGACTTCCCGCACCATCCCCCGCGGCAGCTTGCCATCTGGACAGACCGATTCTTCATGCTTTGGAGTCGCAATCAGTGGAAACGCGAACGGTATGCACCGTCCTTTCATTTAGATGACGAAAATCTAGATCCTAAAACATGGTGCCGCTTTCCGATTCTGTCCGGCGGTTTTGCCCGCGAGCGAGCCGCACTACGATTGGCAGCAGGCATTGATCGGTCTTGAGAGTCTTGATGCGTGCCGAGGAAACGTCTGTGGCACGCTGTGGAATCGCGGCTGCACAAAATCGGATCGCTTTAGATGCCTCAGGCGGACACCACTGCTTCGAGCGGTTCTCCGCGATCAAAGTGCATGAGATTGCGGACAGTCTGAGCAGCGATCGCATCGAGTGCATTGTGGGTAAAGAAAGCCTGATGGGCGGTGACAACAACATTGGGAAAGGTCAGCAATCGCGTGAAGATGTCATCTTGAATAATGGAACTGCTCTTGTCATCAAAGAAGAGATCGTTCTCCTCCTCATACACATCGAGCCCGAGAAACCCGATCTGGCCGCTTTTGAGCGATTCAATTACAGCGCGTGTGTCGATCAGACCACCGCGACTGGTGTTGATGAGCATCACCCCCGACTTCATCTGGGCTATTCGAACGGCGTTGATCAGATGATGGTTAGCGGGCGTGAGTGGAGCGTGAAGAGTGACGATGTCGCAGGCCGTGAGCAGTCTGTCTAACGGCAGGTATTCGACGCCGCGACCGGCGAGCGACGGATCTGGTCGAGGATCGTGGGCCAACACGCGACAGCCCAACCCAAGTAAAATTTCGACAACGCAGCGGCCGATGCGTCCCGTGCCGACCACGCCAACAGTGCGGCCAAAGAGATCAAATCCGAGCAAGCCATCGAGCGAAAAATTTCCGTCCCGTACCCGATTGTACGCTTTGTGTAAGCGGCGGTTGAGCATGAGAATGAGCCCAATCGTATGCTCGGCCACTGCGTGCGGCGAGTACTCTGGCACTCGAACAATTGGCAGACCGAGCCTCGCTGCTGTATGGAGATCGACCTGATTAAAGCCGGCACACCGCAGAGTGATGAGCGCGACTCCCAGCCCCGACAGCGATTCAAGCGTGTTGGCATCGAGCTGATCGTTGACAAAGCAGTTGACTGCTAGGGCGCCTTCAGCCAGGCGTGCGGTTTGGCTATTGAGGTGGGGTTCAAACCACGCCCACTCGATCGGCATGCCAGCCGATGCAGCCTTGAGCGATTCGCGATCGTAGGACTGGGTTGAAAATACGGCGACACGCATGGGTGGCCCCTCGTACCAAAGTGGTGCAGTGAGTGGCAGCAGAGTCTCGGAAACGTGATTGGTTCCTCTGGTCTCTCAGCTATGACCTTTGAGTCTATGGAAAGACGGGCTCTGGCATGAACAGCGGGTACGTTCTGTGAGCCCGTTTTGTGGCTCCTACTCGGCCGGAAACGGCCTCGCTCGAAAGCCGCTGCATTGCTAGAGTCCTTGCTCTACGGCGTTTTCCCTTTTGTGGAGTTTGTTGACGTGCCAGCTATGAACTGCTGCCCAATCCCGCTCTCGAAGCATTTAGGAATCGCAATGAGCCTGCTCTGTGCGGCGGCAATTGCTTCATCTGCATCTGCACAGCCCGCGGCACAGCCCGCGGCGGTGCCACAGCAACGAGCTCTTTCGCCTGAGGAGGCTGCGGCACTCGATCGGCTCTTGGCCGCTTGGGAAACACGCAATGCCTCCGTGAAAACATGGTCGTGTGGATTTTATAAGTGGGAATACAATGCCTGGAGTCCCGCAGACGCTGGCGGCGAAAGGCTGGCGTTTTCAGAGAGCACCGGCGAGATCAAGTATGCCACTCCCGATAAGGGGATGTTTCGTGTCAAGGATTCGAAGCAGTGGAACGGCGAGACCAAACGGTATGAGCCGCGTGTCGGCGAGGCTGGCGAACACTGGGTCTGCAACGGCACCAGCATCTACGAATTCCGCCACAGTGAACGGCAGTTGCGAGAAACAAAGCTGCCGCCTGAGATGCGTGGAAAAGCGATCAGCGATGGGCCGCTGCCGTTTGTCTTTGGAGCCAAGTCCGAGACGCTCAAGAAGCGTTACACGATGCGGCTGATTACGCCGCCGGGAGTGAACGATCAGATATGGCTGGAAGCATTGCCACGATTCCAGTCGGATGCGGCCAATTTTTCCAAGGTCGAACTGATCCTACAGGCCCGCGACCTGATGCCATTTGCCATGCAGATTTATAAGCCTGGCGGGCAGGATCGGGATGTCTACCAGTTTGACCCAAAGACGAATCTGATCGACAAGGGACTTGATATGTTACGAGACTTTTCTCGACCGATGACACCGCTGGGATACACATTTATCCTCGAGGACTCGCAATCGCCGCCGGAACCGCCGCAGCGGGCTGCCGGTCTGCCGGCCCTGCCTCGTGCGGGATAACAGGCGTTTGGGTTGACCCGAAAACACCGGCAGCCAGAGCCACGGGGTGGGTGTATCGCACGCTGTGAAAAAGCCCAGCGCACTCCCCCCGCTACCCATCAGGCAGCGGCCTAACGAGTCAGTGGTTTCGACCGGCACAAGAGCCTAGAAGAACAAACCTCGCGAGAGCCGTTATACTGTCCAGGCGCTTGAAACTCTTCTCTCTCTTGAGGACCTTATGGCTGTTGTTGACCCCTCTCATCCGTTAGCGCAACTGCTGCAGGACGATATGCGGTACAAGCTCAACGCCTATCTGTTTGTCCTCGAAGCATTGACCTTTGCTCACGACACGCTGGGCCTCGGAGAAGCTCCTGCGAGTGATGAACTGGAGCCGCCGCGCGGCGATGAGGAGCCGGCAGGCAAACAGCGACCCAAGCTAAAAAAATCCCGACGCAAGCCGGTGGAGCGACACGTCAGCGGCCAACAACTCTGTGAGGCTGCCCGGCAGTATGCCCTCCAGCAGTACGGCTACTTAGCCCGAACGGTGTTGGGCACATGGGGCATTCGGGGCACGGCCGACCTGGGTGAACTTGTCTTTAACATGATCAAAATTGGGCAGATGCGAAAAACTCGTAAGGATAAGCGAGAGGATTTTCACGACGTCTATGACTTCACCGAGGCATTCTCTCGCGATCTGTCGTTCGTTGTCCCAGATGGTGCTTGACGATGGAATTGCCGGCATTGAAACAGAGTCAGGGACGGCATT
Source organism: Planctomycetota bacterium (assembly GCA_003670865.1). Lineage (GTDB taxonomy): Bacteria > Planctomycetota > Planctomycetia > Pirellulales > UBA1268 > BAIKAL-G1-2R. The sequence goes on from QWQJ01000039.1 coordinate 3,294, forward strand.
TTTTATGGGCCGCAGTCGTGGCCCAGGCAGCGTGGCTGCTCTTTCTGTTGTGGATGGCTTTGCGGCGCTAGCATTTTTGCCGAGAGGGCAGATGGATGAACGATTTCTTCAACACGCTCCCGCTGTGGGTCGCTCTTGTGCCTCTGGGGCTCTACTTGCTGGCCTTGAGTTGTCTGCATGTTCGGCATCGCCCGTTTGTGATTTCAGGTGCGTGGGATGGCGTGTGTTTGGGAATCAGTGTGGCGGGCTTGGCCATCGTGGGACCACTGGCGCTGGTGCAACCGGCGGCGGGCCGTTCGCTCTGGAGTTGGCCGATGCTGCTTGTGCTGCTGAGCTTGATCGTCGCCATTTGCTTGCTTGTGTCGCGTCCCCGACTCATTATTTACAACATCACCGTTGAGCAGTTACGACCGCTGGTGGCGGAAGTCGTCGGTTCTCTCGACCCAGCGGCTCGCTGGGCTGGGGAAAGCGTGGCCCTGCCGACGCGGGGACTGCAAGTGCATCTCGACGGCAACGGCTCGATGCGAACGGTGAATATCGTGGCAGTTGGCGAACGAGCATCGTCAGAAAACTGGAGCGAATTTTGCCGCCGCCTGCGGCGAGCGACTGTGCAACTGCGAGTGCGAAGTAGTCCGTGGGCCCCTGCCTTTGCTCTTGCCGGAGTCGCTGTTCTCTTGTCTGCCGGCTGGTTTGCCGTGCAACCGTTATTAGGAATCAATCTAATCCAGTCGCCTCCTTCTGCCACCACTCCGGGAAACTCTGATGCCGGTTTACGTCGATCTGTCCGCACATGAAATCAATGTGCCAGTTGTGGTGCGCAATGCTCCTCCCGCGAGGCTCTACGAAGATGCCGTTACGCGGGAACAAGCGGGGATTGTCTCCAGCGGGGCCATTGCGATTCGCTCGGGCACTAAAACGGGCCGCAGTCCCAACGACAAGCACATCGTCTACCATCCTGATTCACAACAGGATGTCTGGTGGGGGCCGGTCAATCATCCGATTGACGAGCACACATTTTTGCTCAATCGTCAGCGGGCCATTGACTATCTCAACACCCGCGATCAGATTTATGTGTGCGATGGATTTGCGGGCTGGGATCCCGCCTGTAGGCTGAAGATTCGCGTAATCTGTGCGCGGGCCTACCACGCGCTTTTTATGCAAAACATGTTGATCCGGCCAACGCCGGCCGAACTCGATCGCTTCGGCACGCCCGACTATGTGATCTACAATGCCGGCCAGTTTCCCGCCAATTCGCTGACGGCCCAGATGACCAGTCGCACGAGCATCGACCTGTCGCTCGAACGCCGCGAGCAGGTGATTCTGGGGAGCGAATATGCAGGCGAAATGAAGAAGGGCGTTTTCACGATCATGCACTGGCTCTTGCCAGCGCAGGGTATTTTGTCGATGCACTGCTCCGCCAACGAAGCAACGCCTCGCCAGGGGTACGGTAGCGACGTCTCTCTTTTTTTCGGGCTTTCAGGTACGGGTAAGACAACGCTGTCAGCCGATCCTGCCCGCCGCTTGATTGGGGATGACGAACACGGCTGGGGTGGTTCAGGCGTCTTTAATATAGAAGGGGGTTGTTACGCGAAGTGCATCCACCTCTCGGCCCAGAAGGAGCCGGAAATCTACGATGCGATTCGCTTTGGCACGGTGCTGGAAAATGTTGTCTACGATTCTGCCTCCCGCGTTGTTGATTTTGAGTCAAGTGCGATTACGGAAAACACGCGGGCTGCGTACCCAATTCAATACATTCTCAACGCTCAGGTGCCTTGCGTTGCCGGTCACCCGCGGAACGTGATCTTTCTGACCTGCGACGCTTCGGGGGTCTTGCCACCGGTGAGTCGCCTCTCGCCAGAGCAGGCGATGTATCACTTCCTCTCGGGATACACCGCGCGGGTGGCGGGCACGGAAATGGGCGTCTTTGAACCCCAAGTGGCTTTTTCAGCCTGCTTTAGCGCCGCCTTTTTAGTCCGTCATCCAACTATTTACGCCCGCCTGCTGGCAGAGAAACTCAAGCAGCACGCTGCCCAAGCGTGGCTGGTTAATACCGGCTGGACAGGGGGCGCGTATGGGCAGGGGCAACGCATCGATCTGGCCGTCACGCGACAGATCATCGACGCGATCCATTCAGGTGCATTGGATCGCGTGACCGTTGCCCGCGACCGCATCTTTGGCCTTGATGCTGTGACGAGCGTGTCAGGCGTGCCGGATCGCCTACTGCTGCCGCAGCAAGCGTGGAGCGACGAGGCAGCTTGGGAACGCGCGGCCCGTACGCTTGCGGCAAAGTTTCGCGCCAACTTTCGCACGTATGCCGAGTACGCAGGGGCTGAAGTGCTTGCTGCTGGCCCCATTGCCTGAGACGGGCGGGGCCGTAATGGGGGCAGAAGGAATTGTTTTTTGACAGTTGGATCAAGGCGTCTATACATTGTTGAGAACCGGTCATCATGAACGGATCGATCTGCTGCCCAAGCCCCCTCACTTTCAAAGGAACCTATCCGATGACAATCGACAAACTGTCTGCGATGCTTGTGATCTGTTCGATGGCTGGAATGTTCGGAATGTTGGCTGTGTCGAATGCCCACGCGGATGGGGCGTCACCCTTGTCAGGTGAGGTCAAAAAAATTGATGGCACCGCGGTCGATCTGGCCTCGTATAAGGGAAAGGTTGTGTTGATCGTCAATGTGGCTAGCAAGTGTGGCTATACGCCGCAGTACAAA
>QWQJ01000044.1 GCA_003670865.1 Planctomycetota bacterium
ACTGTTTGCGGCCCCTTCAACCCGCGGCCCAGCAAATGCGTCGCCAGCAAAAAGAATCGGCGGATTGTCTGAGAGAACCACCAGCGGTGATGAAACAATTATTGTCGGCTGCGCGTATTTCCAGCGGTGCAGCGATGTCTCAATCACGGCCGACTCTAAATCGCCATCGATCCACGGCCGCACTGCTTCCAGCATCGTTGCGGTAACCTCGGCCGGTGGGGCATCAAAGTGCTCCCGACTCAATGCTGGCGAAGCGTGGACACACAGCGCTGGCACCGGCGAGATGCCCTTTTGCTGATTGTCGCCAATCCACGCAATGATCCCCGATTGAAATTGAATGGCCCCAGGCGGAGGCACCAGACTCGGTTGCTTGAGCGCAAGCATCAGCGTGAAGCACGGGTCGTAATCGATTCCACGCAGCACTCGCAGGGAGTCTTGATCAAGGATCGGGCCCGGCACACCTCCGGGAGCGTTGTCTGCGACCAGCAGGCCCCCGGCCGCTAATAGATCCAGCGACTGCGGCACGGGGGCCGTGAGAATCACCGCAGCAGCCGAAAGCGTCGTCAGCGGCAATCCTCCGGCCCCGCTCGCCATGCCCGCTGCCTGAGTGTGGTGCGTGATCAGTACTCGACCACCCGCAATGCCCACCGCGGAAACCTTTTCACCACAGCAAATGGTGCAGCTCCCCGCCGAGTTTTCACCCGCAACTGCTAACGCCCCAGCCAGATGTTTGGGTAAGTCGGTCATGCCTCGCATGCCGCGCCAGCGGGCGTGGCCGTCGTCGGCCGGTACAACTTTTTGGGTATGCGAGGCCGCTCGGGAAAATCCGTTGCACCACGTGCGGACGACGCCCGCAGAGGCAGCCGACCCGACGAGCATGTCAAAAGCCCGTCCTCGGACAGTGAAAAACTGCGCCCCGTGATCAAAGACTGCAGCCCCAATCCGCCGCGTTGCCATGCGGCCGCCAATGCCCCGGGATTTTTCCAGTACGACCACCCGCCGGCCTGCTCGCACCAATTCACCTGCCGCCACCAAGCCGGCAATCCCAGCGCCTAAAATTGCCACATCACATTCGGCCGCCGCCGCAGAGAAAACGAAACTCATTGGCCTCACTCTGGAAAAAGTATTTTCAGTAGGTTTGTCGTAGAGGGCAGTCGCGGGCTTGCCAGAATTTCACCGCTAGCACATCCACCCATTGCACCCACGACTAAGGCCGTCGACCGCACCCGATCAAAGACATGGGCCTTCTCTGCCGGAAACTGCGAACGGTAACAGCCGATTGCCTCGAGTTTTTGTTCCAACTGTCCGCCGATGTCGACCACCAGCGGCCAATAACCCGTCGGCATGCTCGGCAGCCCAGCCACCAGAAAATAATTGAGCAAGGCCGGCACCGTGTGAACCGGTAGTCCGTCAAATGTGTCGTCCCACTTGGTCAGCCGCGAATAAAAAACAGCCGCCTCGGTGATGGCAACGGTTGCCGCATGGTCGGGAGATGCCAGCGGTGTCTTTTCCGCCATCCCTAGCACCAGCCTCGGACGATGTCTCCGAAAGACCTTGGCAAGCGCCACTCGAACTTCAAAGGAATCAAACAGCCTGCGGTTTGAGAAGCCCAATTGCTCGCGGTGTACGACACCCAGCACGCCAGCCGCCGCTGTCGCTTCTCGAAGCCGTTCCTCAGGGCCGCTGGATCGCGGGGTTGGTTCGCCATCAGTAATGTCAACAATACCGACGCGAAATCCTTGGGCCGCAAGCAATGCCAGCGTGCCGCCGCAGCCGATCTCCACATCATCGGGATGGGCGCCAACAGCAATCACATCAAGCGGTGCGTCCACGGTCATTCCGGCTTAGTGGCTGCGATCAGAAACATCGGGTTGAGCGATTCAAAGCGAATGCGATCCATCTGTTCGATGCCTCGGGCGATCGTCACGAGCCAGTAAGCCACATCGCCGGTATGGCCGCGGAGCAGCGAATGTACGGCGGCGAGATTTTCAATGCTGTTGCAGGCTGTCACCAACCGTCCACCCACCTTCAGCCGGCCCCACGCTTGATCCACAAGCATTGCCACATCGCGGCCGCTGCCGCCAACATAAATGGCATCGGGGTCAGGCAGGTTGGCCCATGCCTGCGGCGCACGGCCCAGCACAGCCTGTAAATTTTTGACCCCAAAGCGTTCGGCATTGGCCAAAATCAATCGGTGATCGTCGGGGTCCATTTCGATCGCATGCACGTGGCCATCGCGGGCGATCTGCGCCGCCTCAAGGCCAACCGATCCGCTGCCCGCGCCAACATCCCAAACAATGCTGCTGGCATGCAGTCCCATCTCGGCCAGAGCCAGCGACCGCACCTCGGCCGGCGTGAGCAACCCTCGCTTCGGACGAGACTGCAAAAAAGACTCGTCGGGATTGCCAAAAAGTCGCCTGCCCACCTGCCCCGGTGCGTCGACTATGCGGGCCTTGCGCACCAGAATCATCACATTAAGCGGGCCAAAAGAATCGGCGGCGATGTCGGCCAAACTGCCTTGCGTCACCCGCTCGTCGGGCGATCCGAGATTTTCACAGACATACGCTTGGAACGCGCCGATCCCCTCCTCTAAGAGTGTTTTAGCCACTGCCGACGGCGGCCACTGTTCGCTTGTAAAGAGGCCGACTGTTTCGCTGGAGCGAATTTTATCAATCACGCGTTCGATCGACTGGCCGGAGAGGTTGGCCAAAAACGCCTCCTCCCAGCTCTCTTTCACGCGGGCAAATGCCAACTGCATGCTGCTCACATGGGGCACAACCTCAAACCGATCCTTACCTAGCTTCGCACAGACATACCGGGCCGTGCCGTAGAAGAGCGGATCGCCCGAGGCGAGAACGACGATTCGCTTTGATCCGGCCCCTTCGATCCGTTCCACTAATTCATCGAGGCTCAAGGATGGCTGCAACCGCGCAGCAATCGCCTCTGGCAGCAGCGATGCGCACGACTCTGGGCCGAGCAAAACATCGGCCGCTTCAAGCAGCCGTCGTGCCTGCGCAGTCATTCCGTCAACGCCATCATCGCCTATGCCGACGATATGCACCTTGCCCGCAGCCACCGAGCCTCCCTGCTAAAAACGGTCGTCAGGCCTGGAAAGAACTACCGCAACCGCAGCTCTTCTTGGCATTGGGATTGATAAAAGTAAAGCCACGCTTATCGATGGCGTCGTGAAAATCAAGCGTCGTACCGTCCAGAAAAAGATCGCTCTTTTTATCGACAACGATTGCCACTCCGTGCTGATCGCACTTGGAATCGGCTTTAGGATCCCACGCAGTATCAAATCCCAGCGAGTAGCTGAATCCGCTGCAACCGCCGCCGGCCACACCAACACGGAGGAATGTAGTGGGGTCGAGCTTTTGCTCGTCAATGATTTTCTTAACTTCGCTGGCGGCTTTTTCCGTAAGCATGACCGACATGGCGGGAATCTCCTGAAAGGATGATGGAAGAAATGCACGGGAAGCAATGCCGAAAGATTCCCTACACTTCACAATACCACATGTTATCCACTTCTCGCCAATCGGGCAAAGATCGTTTAAAAGCCGGCTAGCGGCTGAAATCTGGCAGATCTCGGCTGCGGAATATCCAGCGGGGCTCTCAGGAATTTAGAGCCTTCGCAGTCGGGCGACGCCGGCAGCGATGCGGGCGGCAGCCTCAACCACCTCATCGGCAGCCGTAAACCGCGAAAGTCCAAATCGCAAACTGGCCCGGGCCTGATCGCTGTCGAGCCCGATCGCCAGAAGCACATGACTGGGCCGAGGACTTTCCGACGAGCAGGCACTTCCAGAACTCACCGCGAGGCCATCGGCTGAAAGCGTGGCCAGCAGAGATTCTCCCTCGATCCCCGCCACCCGCACATTGAGATTGTTGACCAGTCGCTCCATAGGATCATTGAGCGGCGGACCGTTGATGAAAATCCCATCAATGCTCTGCGAGAGGAGCGACCACAGCATATCCCGTAGCTCTCGCATCCTCGCCGCTTCCACCGGCAGGCCGGCAACCGCCAATTGCGCGGCTGCTGCCATGCCGACGATTCCCGGCACGTCCAAAGTGCCGCTCCGCATGCCGCGTTCCTGACCGCCTCCAAAGACGAGCGGATCGATGCGCACAGCCCGACCACTGCGGCGTACATACAAAGCCCCAACTCCCTTAGGTCCGTGAAACTTGTGCGATGAAAAACTCGCCAGATCAGCGTCCATTGCCGAAACGCTCACAGGCATCCGGCCGAGCCCCTGAGCACAATCGACATGGAGCAAAGCGCCGTGGGCATGAACGCGCTGGGCGATCGCTGGAATATTTTGAATGGTGCCGATTTCGTTGTTGGCCAACATCACAGAAACCAAAAATGTGTCGGGCCGAAACGCCGCCGAAAGCTCGTCAAGCGATAACTGGCCAACCACGCCCTGCCGCTGCGATCCAGGCGGCAGGCTTTGCTGTTGAAAAACGGGTAGCTGCGTGACCGCATGGCCCAGTCGCTCGACATGATCAAGCGTGTCGAGGACGGCATTGTGCTCGTTTGCCACCGTCAACAAGTGCCCCATTTTTTGTCGATCTGACTGATCCGATCGGTGGCTCTGTTGGAAGCCATGGCCCTGCCCCTGCCCGCCTAAGCCCCGGCGAGAAACACTGCCGAGGATCGCCAGATTGATGCTTTCGGTTGCCCCGCTGGTAAAGACAATCTCTCGGGCCGTCGCACCGATCGAGGCGGCAAACAGTTCCCGGGCTGATTCGACGGCGGCCCGGGCAGCCCGGCCCATTTCATGCGTGACGCTGCCGGCGTTGCCGTAGTCGTCGGTGAGCCACGGCAGCATGGCCTCAAGCACCCGAGGATCGAGACGCGTGGTCGAGTGGTTGTCGAGATAGATGACCATTGACAATCAGGCCAGTGTTCCGGCGGCCAGGGCGTCGAGCGTGATCTGAGACCATGTTTCAAAGCGTTCGCGGTCGGCGAGCAGAGCTGCCAGCGTTTCAAACCCGCATTCCACCAGTTCACTTTCGCGGGATGAAACCTCCGGCTTCTCTAACTCCAGGATATGCACGATCCCCAAATGGACGCTGCCGACGGGCGTCGAATCGTCGTTGATGAGGCCGACGCACCGCGACGAGTAAGCTCCGCCGATGGCGATCTCCTCGGCCAACTCCCGCCGCATACCCGATTCATAGGAAACATCATCGCCGTGCTGGCCATCAGTGCTGGCAATGTGGCCGCCGACCCCGACCGATCGCTTGGCACGCAAACGGGCCTCGCTCTGGCCGCCGCCGCGTGTGTAGGCAAAGAACTGCGAGCCCTTGTCGGCCGATCGCCACGAGAGAACGCAGTAGGGTATTAATTGTTTATAGGATGGGTCTTCCTCAACGCTCGCCCGAGGCCGCCAACTGGTGTGTCGTGGGTCGAGCAACAGCGGCACATAACTGGCTGCATCAGCACAGAAGCCTTGAAACGCTCCGACCTGATCAAACAGCCATCGCGGCACTACAAGCACATCCTCCCGCGGAAAACTTCCCATCACTGATTCCTCTCGACTTTTTATTCGGTCCTAACAAGCTCTGTTGCTCGGCACTTTTTATGATGCCAGATTCGTGATCCGACAATCCGGCTCCAGGATCGAGTATGACACACGATTGTTCGTGGTAGGTCACAGCTAGGTGATGACCGTGATTCCGCGGGCATTCTTTGTAAAGTAATGGCCCGACTTGTTGCCTGAGACCAAGTTGCCATCCACGAGCGATCCTGTGCAGAGGCCGCTGGCATTGATGCCAAATCCAACCCCAGAAGCGCCGTTCTTGCTGATTGTGTTTCCTGCTCCAGTCGCCCCGCCGCCAATCGTGATGCCCTGTACGGCTGAGAGCATCACGCCATTCCCCTTAAGCCCACTGCTCGTATTGCCCTGCACAAGGGTGCCTTTGCAGGCGCCGTCGGCGTAAAGGCCATCGGAATAGGCTTTCCATCTCAGGGCCAGGAGGACAGGCGATGGAGAACCATGAGATGTTGAGTAC
>QWQJ01000033.1 GCA_003670865.1 Planctomycetota bacterium
CCTGCGCCTCGGGATCAGATCGCTCCGCAAAGATACGACGGGCTAACTCGCGAAACAGATCGTTGCCGCTGCCCTCGGCGTGTCTTGATACCGCACCCGGTAGAGGCGACCTTTATGGCGATCGATTCCCTCAGGATCGCGGCCCGCATCCTGATAGTAGTGGTATCGGTCGTACCAGTCGAGCACATCGGGGGCCCGTTTTTTGCGCGACCGGCATAAACCAAGCATCGTTGGCGGTGAGAAAGTCGGGCCCTGGCGTGGCGGTATACGTGCTGCCAACGCGAGCCAGCGTGTCGACATTGACGCAGCCACCGTGGATGTTGCCCATGGAGAGATGGCGGCAATACTCCGGCGGGTAGGCGTCGCTGTCAAAATAGTGAATGCCACAATAGGCTGATTTCTGGTGCTTGTGTTTGACGATCGACTCAAGGATGGAGGTGAACGGCGGATAGGCCCCACCCTGCCGCCGGTAGGAGCCGGTTTCGGTAAGGTGCCAGAGGTGGTCGATCACGCAGGCACTGATAAAGGCGCTGCCTTCGCCGTCAAATGCAATGCCCCATGGATTACTCGTGCCCTGGCAAAAGATTTGAAACTCACGAGTCTTTGCATGAATACGAAACATCGCACCTGAAAAATCAAAGTGTTTCTTCTTTTGCTCAATTGTGCTGGGATTAAAAACGCCGTTGAGTCCATACAGCCAACCGTCTGGCCCCCATGTCAGTGAGTTTGGCAGTTCATGCGTATCGAACCGGCCACACCCTGTGACCACAACCTCTCGCGTATCGGCCTTGCCATCGTTGTCGGTGTCTTGAAGAAATAAAATATCGGGCGAGCTGGCAACCCAGACTCCTCCGTGGCCCACTGCGATCCCAGACGGGATGTTGAGGCCTTCCGCGAAAACGGTGACCGTATCGATACTGCCATCACGATCGGTGTCCTCTAACACCTTCGATGCGATCGCGGCCAGGACCAGGATCGCGGCGTGGATACTCAATACTTTCAGTGATCCATATCCGCCCTCGCTCGTCGAATGTCATGCCGACTGGATTGACGATCTGGGGTTCGCTGGCCACACATTCGACGGTAAAGCCCGGCGGCACGGTCATCAAAGCGAGTGCTTCGGCGACCGAGAGGGGAGGGCCGGGGGGCAGTTGAGATCGAGGCCTATTACGAGTGTGCAGGGCTCTGGGCTCGAATCGATCTTGGTCGATCTGCAGGCGTTTTTGACACTGCGGGTTTGCCTATGCCCCGTATTCTTGAGGATGCCCTTGTGCCATTTTCGACAATTCAATTGACTAAGAGTTGAACTGCGGTTGTTTGTTGAGGCGTGGCGAGGAGTCATTGAATGACGGCGACGGTTCAAGGGGCATCCCTCAGAGACTACACAGGCCAAATCCGCCATCTCGATGTCGAACGAGCGATTCGTATCGTCGATCTCTTTTCGCGGCCTCTTGAAATCGCGGGCAATCAGGTGGCGTACGACAGCAGCGATGCGGTGACTGATACCTCAAAGGGTTGGGTCTCGATCGATCAACGCCCCGCAGCCGATTCCAGTGGCGTTGAGCCGACGCCAGAGTCGATTGGCCATTACCGTGTGCATCTATATCTTCATGAGGTGATCCGGCTTCCGCATGAAGTGGCCCAAGTTCTCGCCGGCCACAAGGGCCACCTCTACCTTGATAAGCTCTCCCGCATCAGTAACGCAGCGGCTTTGGCACTGGCAACGCACAAGGGGGGTGGGCTATCGCTCAACAGCATTAAAAAAGTGACGCCCCTTGCAGCTCGGGCATTAGGGCAGCACACCGGGGAACTTTCGCTCAATGGCATCGCAACGCTCGGCCCTCGCGAAGCGGCGGGCTTGGCCCAACACATGAGCGATCTCTATTTTTGCTGGTCACTCAAGAACCTTACGGCTGAAGCAGCCGAAGCGCTGGCAAAACACCGTGGCAATCTTTTTCTGGACGCTGTACAGACCCTCTCGACCGAGGTGGCTGGCCATTTGGCAGACCATCGCGGTCAACTGCATTTGCACGGTTTGGAGACGATCAGCGACGAGGCTGCGGCCCAATTTGCTGGACGACAAGGGTCGCTGTGTTTGCAGGGACTCAAACGAATCTCCGATGCCCAGGCCGAATCGCTTGCAACTCAAAGAGGCCCTCTCTATCTCAGTGGTCTTACAAGCCTGACAAGCATCGTGGCCACGAGCTTGGGCAGGCATACGGGCTCACTCAAGGTGGGCCTGCACGGCGGGATCAGCGATAGCCAATTGCAATCGCTGATTGGGCACAGGGGGCCGTTAGCGCTCATCGGATTGGCTTCACTAACCCACACGCAAGCTGAGATTCTCGTGAGTCAGCAGGGGTTTTCCGGTCTCTTTCTGGATAAACTCAGCGGTGTCAGTGAGACGATCGCTGGCGTACTGGCCACCCATTGCGGCGGCGGACTTTCCCTCAAAGGTATTTCAGAACTCTCCGCGGGAGTGGCGAAAAAACTTGTCAAGCATCCGTTCATAGCACTCGATGGGGTCGAATCGCTGAGCGATCGGGTGGCCGATGTGCTGGCGGCCCACACCGGTGGCACGCTGAGCCTCAAGGGGCTTAAAGATGTAAGTGCTAAAGCAGCCAGTGCACTTCGCGAGAATACCGACATTGAATTGCCGGAACGGTTTGCACATCCACCACACGGGGCGATCATGCTGCCTCTCAGCAAGACAATCCCGAACCGTGACGAGGAGCCGCTTGATCCACAAGCCGCTCATGCCCGGATTGTCAAAATAATTTCCGAGATCGCCCGGCTTGGCGAGGAGGCTCTTGGTCGACAATGATTGTGAGTTGCTGCTCGTTGCATACGAGGCCGCGACGATGCTTCCAGTCTATTTTGTATCTGAGCGGCAGCGACGCACCAGCCAATTCCGAGAGGTTGAGGCTATCTGGGAGAAGAAAATAATGGATCGACCGCTCCGGACAATTCGTACTGCAATTGTAGGCCTTGGCTTCGGAGCGGAGTTTATTCCGATCTACCAGCGGCATCCGGATGCCGAACTCATCGCTATTTGTCAGCGATCTAAAGACAAACTTAATCAGATCGGAAATACTTTTGGCATTGCCAGGCGGTATCAGGAATACGCCGATCTGCTCAAGGACGACGATATCGATGCTGTGCATATCAACTCGCCGATTCCCGACCACGCTGCGATGACGATAGCAGCCCTGCTGGCTGGCAAGCATGTGATGTGCACGGTCCCAATGGCAACGAGCCTCGACAACTGCCAGAGGATTGTCGAGCTGACAGAGAAAACGGGGCTCCGCTACATGATGGCCGAAACGGTTGTCTATTCCCGCGAATTTCTTTTTATAAAACAGCTGGCCGATGGCGGTGATCTGGGAAAAATTCAGTTTGTGCAGGCCAGCCATCAGCAGGACATGGATGGGTGGCCGAACTACTGGCCCGGTCTGCCGCCGATGCACTATGCGACTCACTGCGTCGGGCCGTGTCTAGCGATTGAGCACAAGGACGCGATTGAGGTGAGTTGCTTCGGTTCCGGTCGGATCCGCGAAGAACTCATCAGCCGCTACGGTTCGCCGTTTGCAATCGAGAGTGCTCACATCAGGCTCGATCGCAGCGACGTCGTGGCAAGGGTGATTCGTTCGCTTTTCGATTCAGCCCGGCAATACCGCGAGAGTTTTGATGTCTATGGGTCAAAGCAGAGCTTTGAGTGGCAACTGTGCGACGGTGAGCAGCCAGTTCTCCACACGGCTAAGCGGCCGGAGTCGGAGATTCCCAAACGGGTGGCCGTGCCAGATTTTGCTGTACGGCTGCCCGAGTCGATCCGCGCCTTTACGACTGGGGGCGTTTACGATGCTGATGACCACCAGCATTTATCATTTACGCAAGGCGGTGGTCATGGCGGCAGCCATCCCCATCTGGTGCATGAGTTTATCAACGCACTTGTCGAGGGGCGACAACCGTATCCCAGTGCTCGCCAAAGCGCCAACTGGACATGCACCGGCCTGCTAGCTCACGATTCGGCAATGAACGGAGGCCGGATCATGAAACTGCCCGAGTGGACAATGAGCCAAAAATAAAAAACGGTGCCTGGCACCGAATCTGGGGGGTTTGGGGGCTTGGCCCTGGCGGCTTGACTGCTTCAGCCAGAGAGACTATACATTTGTTCATGTCGCGTCCACTGCGTTTTTTACCCGGCGGGATGGTCTTTCACGTCTTGAATCGTGGCGTGAATCGGCGGATGCTATTTTCGTGCCCTCACGAGTACGAGGCGTTTGAGCATGATTTGCTGGAGACATTGCGCACGCGTCCCATGCGGATTTGCAGTTTCTGTCTCATGCCTAACCACTGGCATATGGTGCTGTGGCCGCAATGCGACGGCGACCTCTCGGCATTCGTTCATCACCTCACGAGCCTGCATGCCTTGCGATGGAAGCGGCGGCACGACGAGGTAGGACTCGGCCCACTCTATCAAGGACGCTTCAAGGCTTTTCCGATCCAGACCGATTATCACCTCAACACCGTCGTCCGCTATGTCGAGCGAAACCCACTGCGAGCAAACCTCGTCACGCGAGCGGAAAACTGGCTCTGGTCCAGCCTTGGTCAATCTGATTCCGGCCGCCACGTTCCACTCTCTGACTGGCCAACCACCGGCGCACCGCTCCGCCGGTGCGTTGACTGGATCGACTGGGTGAACACGCCGCAGACCGAGGCCGAGATCGAATCATTGCGTCGGTGTACAAAACGCGGGAGCCCTTATGGCGAAGCCGCCTGGACAGGCGATACCGCTTCTGCCCTCGGAATCGACTCCACGCTCCGTCAAGCCGGCCGACCGAGAATTCAACCCACATAACCTAGTTTGCCCAGTTTCGGTGCCAGGCACCGTTTTTACGTTTTTAATCCGAACGCTTTGCGGAGTACTTCGAGTGATTTGTGGCCGTGCTCGGCTGCTACGATCACATTGAGTCGCACTTCGCTGGTGCTCACTAGATCGATGTTGATGCCCGCGTCGGCAAGCGGCTTAAACAGTCGATCGGCCACGCCAGCGTGACTGCGAATGCCTACGCCTGTGATCGAAAGTTTTGCGACATGAGGCACATCGATCACCGTCGCACCACGCGAGGTTGCAAACTCTTGAGCCACGGCAATCGCCTTCTCACGGTCGGCCGCCGGAACGGTAAAACTGATTTCAGCCCGGCCATTGCGCGGATGGCTTTGCACGATCATGTCGACAAAAAGTCCTGCCCGGCCCACTTCGAGAAAGACATCTGCTGCCACGCCTGGCTTGTCGGGGAGATCGGTAAAGGTAACGAGTGCCTGTGAGGAATCAAGCAGGCAATCTTCAACGGCTAAATCTTCCATTCCCTCGAGCCGGCGTACGACTTCAAGCGGAGTTGTTTGAAGAGTCAGCGAATGACCATCCGCTATTTCGCTGGCACCCGTCGAGATCTCCAGTCCAAAAACACGGTGCACCGCCGCCACGGCCGCTCTTGAATCCTTGCGAGCTACTAGCACAGAGATCTTGATTTCACTGGTGGTGATCATGCGGACATTGATATTTTCTTTTGCAAGTGCTGAAAACATTCGCCCCGCCACTCCCTCACTGAGGGCCATGCCAACACCCACAACAGAAACTTTCGCCAGTTCGCTGTCGTGCGAGACGCCGGCAGCGCCCAGTCGCGTGGCTACATCGGTTGAAACTTGCAACGCTTGAGCAAGATCGTCGCTGGGCACAGTGAACGAGATATCGGCCCGACCGTTCTGGCCAACATTCTGAATGATCATGTCGACGGCGATACCAGAGGAAGCCAGTTGTGAAAAAATAGCGTGACTCGAGCCCGGCTGATCGGGAACGCTTTCCAGCGTGATCCTGGCCTCGTCCTTGGAAAGCGCCACGCCGCTGGCCGGTCGTTTGATCGACTGGTGCGTGGGCAGAATCAGCGTGCCGGGGACATCATTAAAACTCGATCGTACAAGCACTCGAACCCC
>QWQJ01000021.1 GCA_003670865.1 Planctomycetota bacterium
AAGACCCCCGGCCGCCTTCCCGCATCGTCGAACCTCCTGCGCATGATCGATCTTTTTGATGCCCTCGCCCTGATTGAGCAGCACGTTAGGCCGCTAGCGCCACGGCGGATGCGGTTAGTGGACGCCTGCGGCCGGAGGCTGGCCGCTGCGGTTGTTTCCGATGTCGATTCGCCGCCATGGGATAGGGCCATGATGGATGGCTTTGCCGTGCGGAGCGCAGATTTTCTCGGATATGGTGCAGAGGGGATCGAAACAGTCACGCTCGACATCGTCGTTGATGTGGCGGCTGGTGACGTGACAACGCTAAACATTCAGCCAGGATCGTGTGCACGGATTATGACAGGGGCACCGATTCCAAAAGGCGTTGATGCGGTCGTGCCAATTGAATGCGCTGTTGGCGAGACAGGCAGGCTGCACGCTGGTCAACAGGTGCGGCTTCGAGACAAAAAATTTCGTGCTGGCCAGCATGTGGCCAAGCAGGGGGCCGCCTTTTGTAGAGGCCAAGCGGTGCTTGGCCCGGGAACCATGCTCGGTAGCGCTGAAGTGGGCCTCGCCGCCGAAGCGGGGGCCACGCATGTTGTCGCTTCTGCGGGCATCCGTGTGGCGATTCTTTCGACCGGCAGCGAGCTGGTGCCCCCCGATGCAAGGCCTGCCTTTGGCCAGACACGCAATTCTAACGGCCCGATGATTGCCGCTGCCGTAATGCTGTTGGGCGCTGAGCCGATCTCGCTGGGCATCGGACCAGACAGGCCAGAGGCCATTCGCTCACTGGTTGCCCAGGGACTCGCCGCAGATGTGCTCGTGCTTTCCGGTGGCGTATCGGCCGGGGATCACGACCTTGTGCCAGAGATCTTTGAACGCTGTGGTGTGGAAAAGATTTTTCATAAGGTGCGACTCAAGCCCGGCAAGCCGGTCTGGTTCGGTGTTTTCAAACGCAATCAGGCTCCAGCGACGATTGTCTTTGGTCTGCCCGGAAATCCAGCCAGCAGCCTCGTCTGCTTTGAACTTTTTGTCCGGCCGGCGATGGCAATGCTGGCTGGCAAGCCTCGCGAAGAGTGGCACTTGCCCCGCGAACACGCTCGATTGACTCGCCCCACGCAGGCCGCCCCCGATCGACCCGCCTATCTGCCCTGCCACCTCGTGTCCACCGGCGGCACATTATCAGCCACGCCGCTGCCGTGGACCGGTTCCGGCGATCTGCTCGGCTTCGTTGGAGCCAACGGCTTTCTGGCTCTGCCTGCCGGCGCGAAGCAGTACGCTGTCGGAGATGAGGTTAGCGTCTTACTTCGCGACAGTCAGTAAAAGTTGCCTAGGGCAGGCTGCGATGAAAGTGGACATGCTGCCAGCGGCCATCGATTCGCTGCCAGATCCGGGTTTCTTCCGATTGCTTCGTGATCGGATGACCGGAGTCATCAAGCGTCTGCGTGAGACGGACATAGGCAATCAGGGCTGCATCTGCAGAGAGCATGCGCACCACGGGAGAAGCGAGCGATGTTGTCACGGGCTTGCTGGGCTGGCCCGCAGGATGCGGCAGCTTGAAATAAAATTCGTGAAACGCCAGCCCCGCGACAAGATGTCCGCTGGCCTCGGGTTCAAAGCAGGTGATGTCATCGGCCACCAGATTCCGATAGGCCTGCCAGTCGCCTGAGGCAATCGCGTTGAGCAGTTGTTGCGTCAGGCCGATAATGTCGCTGCCATCGGATGCCTCGCTTGCCGCCAAAGCATTTTTTGTCGAAGACATTAATTTTCCTCGCGGGTGACGAGTCCCAGCGAAACGAGTTTGTCGAGACACTCGTCGCGTTCGCGGGACCGCTGCAGACTGGTCCAAGAGGGATCCTGGGCCAGCACAAACGATTGGTAGGAAGCCGGCATTCCTTTTTTACCTGACTGGCTGACGAGTCGCCCGATCACTTCTCGATCGAGTTTTGTCAGTCGCATCGCTTCAACGCGATAGTCGAGAAATGCCTCCCAGACGAGAGGAAAAAGTGGTTGCACAATCTGCTGTCCAATCGTTTCGGCATAGCGGCGAATCTCGAGTTGGGCATGGGTATCCATTCGCAAGGCTAAAAAATGCAGGAGATTGTGAAGATCGATTTTCCAGTAGGCCTCGGTGTAGGTTGAAAGTGGCAGGTCTTTGCGGGCCTGTTCTCGGGCGATGCCATCGCTGAGCCGTTCCTCATAGACGCGTCTGGCTAGACTCTGCAATTCCATCTCGGCCTGCGTGTGTTTATGACCAGCCATTTTCGTCAACAGCCCATCGGAGCCTTGGCGATTGCTGGCGGCTTGGCTGCGCCATTCACCATCGTGCGTTGACTGCATGGAATCGATGGCCAGAGAATACCGCGTGGAGTATTCGTTGATACTGGCGGTGCGATGGCGGATCCACTGCCGCCAGCAGTCCATCGGCACCCGTACAACAAACTTAAGTTCGGCCATTTCAAATGGCGTGGTGTGGGCGTGTCGCAGCAGATAGCGGATCAGTTGACGATCGTCGCTGACCTTTCGCGTGCCCTCGCCGTAGCTGACGCGAGCGGCTTGCACAACAGAGCCGTCATCGCCCATGCAGTCGACTAGGGCCACAAAGCCATCGTCGAGTAGAGGGAATTTTTTCCATCGCAGGCTGTCAAGGAGAGCAACGCGATCGGTTTCTGGAGCGGCGTGAGGGTCGTTCATAGTGAGGCCTGTGAGTGTGAAGGGTGCCACAGAATGAGATAACGGCGCGTGGCGGTCAATCCTTCGCAAGGAGTTGCTGCAGAAGTGTGGCGAGTTTGCGAGCGTCGTCAGAGGCCGTGAGTTGGGCGATCTTGGCTGCTGGAACCTCTAGTTTGGCCAGCGAAGCCGCGATGCTCGCCCAGAGCTTTTCTCGCTTTTTTCCCTCGGCTAAGTAGAGATCGGTGACCTGTTCGCCCAACCGTTGCAGCAGGGCTGTGTCGAGGTTGTCGTAATAGTTTTTAACAATTTTTTGCTGGTATTTTGAGAGGTCTGCCATGGCAAAAGCCCTGTCTTCTGGAAGGAATGGATCGGGAAGGCTAGAGTATCGGAAAATTCCTACAAACCATCGAGAGAATCTTATGCCCACGATCACATTTGTCAGTGAAAAAAAAGAAATTCAAGTTCCAACAGGAGCAAATCTCCGCAAGGAGGCGTTGCAGGCCGGCGTTGCCCTCTATCCGGGCATCCACAAAATCGCTAATTGCCACGGCTTTGGAACCTGCGGAACCTGCCGAGTGCTGATCACCAAGGGAATCGAAAATGTCAGCCCGAGGGGGTTTCTGGAAGCGGCGAGGCTGTCTGTATCGCTGGCCTACATCGGCAACGAGTCGACGATGCGACTGGCCTGTCAGACAAAAGTCAACGGCGACATCGCCGTTACTACCTGCCCATCGATGAATCTGTTTGGGGATAATTTTTTCAGCTGAATCTTGAGCCGACTCTCAACATTAGGCAATCGCGATAAGGAAACGGCCATGAAGGAAGTCATTGCGATCGTCAAGCCGTTTCTTGCCGAGCGAGTGCTTGAGGCTCTGAAGCTTGCCCCGCTTGAAGCCTGCACTGTCCGCGAGGTGAAAGGCTACGGTCGGCAGAAGAGCTACCTCGACGAATACGGCACGAGCGAATACTCGCTGGCTTTTCTGCCCAAGGTCGAGATCCAGCTTTGGGTGGATGACTCGCGGGTCGATGAGGTCGTGGAAAAAATTTTAGAGGTCGCCTGCACCGGTCGAATAGGCGATGGAAAGGTTTTTATCTTGCCAGCCATGGAGCATGTGATCGGCTCCAAGACCGCTTAACGGGCAAAAATACCCGTTGCATACCAGATACCGCTGGAGCCACGGCGAATGTCGTAGCCGTAGGCCGACTGTCGGCTCCTGACGGCGTTCCAGTGGCCCGAGGACTGCCGCCAACTGGCCACGCAATCGACGCAGGAATCGAGCAGATCCTGATCCTTCCAGCTTTCCGCGCAAACTTCCGAAGGAGAGCCTGCGCCAGCCAGCTTGGAGGCGATTGCCTGCGAGCGAGACTGCCAGTTGTGATGGCCCTGCTTGCCAATAGTGGCTTGATGCGTGGAGTGAGCGGCGGCTTCGCTTGCGAGCATTGGATCGCACATGCCGAGGGCGCTTTGGGGTCGCTCGGGATGGATGCGGACAGCGAGGATCATCGATCGCTGCGTGAGCGTGCCGGCAGGCAGCGTGGCAAGATCATTGATGTGGGCTGGAAAAAAGTGGTAATACTTGCCCGGAGTGCGGGGCAAAATTGAGACGATCCGACCGTGCAATCCAGATTCGGCGTGGGCGTAATCGACCACAAAGAGCCCCGGTCCCCGCCGCAGTTCTACGAGCGACGGATGGTCGACGAGTCGCGTGTGTGCGCCTTGGATAGCGCTCAAGTCATTGATGTCGGACTGACAAAAGACCCACGGAGTTTTGCTCGATGCAAAGAGATCCTGCACATCTCGGCGTTCGAGCCATGTGCGAACCGCTGTGCTGCTCACGTTGGTAGCGGGGGTTGGCGATTGAAGAAGGCTAGGCTCCACGCTTACAAGGAGCATGGCCTGTCGTTGCCGAGCGATTTGCGTGGCTTGGCCGTAGTGGTTGATCTGTTGAACGGTGGGCTGTTCGATGCCCTCTGGTTTCGCGTTTGCGGTGTCAGCAGCGACCGCAAAAGGCAGACCCAAAAGCAGGATTCCCCAGACAAAAAATAGGGATCTAAGAGGATTGTTAACGACCACGAGAACAGCACCTTTTTTAAAAGTACGCCGGCTCAAACGGGGCAACGGGAAGCCAGCCGAGCGACAGAGTTGCACCCAGATTGAACAATCCGGCAATATTTTGGCAAGGGGTAGGGGTCGGACAAAGTCTGCCGATAAAGACGACTTTCCTCAAAAAATAGGTTTGGTAATTACCACCATAAGTGCCGTCTTGAAAGGGTTTACGCCAAGTTTTTGAAAAAATACTCAGGGTTATCTTTACGGAAGGTGGGCCAAGGGACGGGAGCGGAGGACTCTAATTGCTGTGGGTGGAATGGTGGGGGTGTGGATAGACTTTGGCCATGAGTCGGTTTTTCCACTTGTTTCCCACCGATTTCCCACCCCCGCAACGTTACCCTCGACGTTTGTAAAGACAGGCACCCAACCCGATGGATCTCCCTATTTTTCCACGATTTATTAGCGTTTTTTTGGCAGCGTCACTGGCCCTCCCGCTCAGTGGCTCAAGTCTTGTTTTAGTCTCTGGCGAACAGGCCTCGGCCGCCGATTTGGCTACGATTGCCGCTCAGCCTCTCGGGGAAGGCGAGGCATTTCGGCCGGTCTCTGCTGCCGCGTTAAATTCGGCGGCGTCCCGTCTGCGATTGGCCCTGACGCCGCTGGATAGCTTGCTGGCACGCAGTCCAAGCGGTGCCAATTGGAAGGCCTACCTCGACTGGCCTGCGCTGACGGCTCAGGCGGCCGCAGGAAAAAATGCGGACTTCGCCACGCTCCGGCGACTGCGGGATTTACTCAACGCCGAAGAGAGCGGCCTGGAAATGCATCAATTTGCGGCCACGCGGCGGGCGGTCAGTGCCTACACCGAAGCAGCCGAGGCTGCCCAGATGCCTGAGGCACCAGCCCTCTACAAAACGCGATTAGA
The DNA here is from genome assembly GCA_003670865.1 of Planctomycetota bacterium. Taxonomy (GTDB): domain Bacteria; phylum Planctomycetota; class Planctomycetia; order Pirellulales; family UBA1268; genus BAIKAL-G1-2R. The sequence continues at coordinate 5,622 of QWQJ01000021.1, forward strand.
AAAAATTGCCGCTGCCCTAGCAGTTGGGGCTGCCGCCGGCACCACCGATGCCTTGCAGCCGCTTGGCCCCCTGCTGGCCAAGCTGGAAGAATCGTCGCAGGCTCCGACGGCCGTGGCCCGCGTGCGCGGCGCCATCAACCGACCCAATCTCTATCTCGATGTCGACGAAGCGCTACTCGCCACAGCTGTCAATCGGGCGGTCGATCAGACAGCAGCGATTAACGATGTCGTGCTCGGCACCCGCATTCGTGGCATGGGCCACACAGAGGGTGTTGTGCTACTCGATTTCGTTCCATCACTGGACCGGGCGGTGGTCGATTTATCCTTCGATGCCACCAATTATTCCAACACATCC
>QWQJ01000170.1 GCA_003670865.1 Planctomycetota bacterium
CATTGCCACTGCTGCATTGAGCGTCGGCGCAAAACTACCACTGGTAACAACGCCCACTGCTCGCTCTCCTTGAGAGACCACAGCGCCCTCGCGGGCACTGCGTTTGGAGTCAAGCGTTAGGCCCACCCGTACGCGGCAGGGGCGATCAGCTTGCAATGCTCTTAAGTGGTTCACGCCGGGAAAGACTCGCCCATCCAGATTCACGGCTAGTCCTAAGCCAATTGCAAATGGGTCGGTGTCTTCGCGTAGTTCGTGACCATAGAGCGGCATGCCCGCCTCCAACCGCAATGTATCGCGGGCGCCCAAGCCACACGCAAGCAGCCCGCGTGGCACACCAGCTGCGTGAATTGCCATCCAGACATCCGTCGCCACCCCAGCAGCTACAACAATCTCAAGGCCGTCTTCGCCCGTGTAGCCTGTGCGACTGACGCTCGCCGGCTCACCCGCCACCGTCGCGTGACTGGCGCGATAATTCATCAAGCTTCGAATCTGCTCCGCATCGGCAGCCGAACACAGACCACAGACGATGTCGATTGCCAGCGGCCCCTGTACGGCGATCATGGCCGTGGCAAGCGTGCGATCTCTGAACGACAGTCGCTCGTCTGACTGGTTGCCCGGAACTGGCAGTTGGCTTTCAAGCCACGCGACAACTCGGGCGCGATTGCTGCCGTTCACAACCAGACCCATTCTCGGCGACCCATCCTCAGCGTTACGATCGCGTGAGACCAGCGCGTCGTCAAGGATCGCTACCAATGCCTGCTGGCCTGCCGAGTCTGGCGGTGATTCGCTGGCAATCAACGTGTATCGAGCCTGCCCCACTTCGATACCAGCCACACGCCGTGTCAGCAGTGATTCCAGCCAGTTGAGTGAGCTTGGGCCGTCGACGGTGAGTCGACCCATGTGCGAAACGTCAAACAACCCGGCGGCATTTCGCGTCGCCAGATGCTCCTCCACAATTGAGCCATACTGCACCGGCATTTTCCAGCCAGCAAAGTCGACCATGCGGCCGCCGTGCTTTTGATGCCAATCGCACAGCGGCGTTTCAAGGAGTGGCTGAGTCACGTGGGATCCATCCCGGGGAGTCAAAAAATAACCGTTCAGTCGCGGGTATAAAAAACATTGCGTTCAATGTGGCGGGCCGAAGACGCGGTATCCTAGCACTCTTCCCCACGACCGGCGATTGCCTCACACAAAAAGGCCCAATAGCGGGAAAAACGCGGCCTTGAGGCTCACGAGCTTCTTGCAGAGACAGCCTCGCCCCTCATCTTTTTTTGTGGTAGCCCGATTATCGCTCGGGTAGCCCGATTATCGCTTAAGTCGTTTTGATTTTTTTTGGCCCCGCTCACCAGACGATTTCTTGGGCTGCTTACGCTTTGATTCAACCGGCGGCCGACTCTTCGAACGGGCACTCGGCGGTCGCACGCTGCGTTCTTGGCCAGTTTCGATCAATCGAAAGTCCAGCGTGCGTCGATCGAGGTCGACGCGGGCAACAACCACACGGACGCGATCACCGAGCCGAAAGGAATGGCCCGGACGCCTGCCGCACAGCGTATGGCTTGCCCGCTCATGGCGGTACGTATCGTCGGGCAATGCCGCCAGGGTAACGAGCCCTTCGGCTGGGAGTTGCAGTCCCTGCACAAAAAGACCAAACGACTCGACTCCCGTCACAACCGCATCCATCTCGTGGCCGATCCGCGAACTCATAAAAATGAAAAGCTTGAGTTTCACAAGCTCTCGCTCCGCCGACTCGGCCCGTCGCTCCAATTGTGAACACTCTGCTCCAAGTTGCACCAGTCCGTCGGCTGGGACGCGGCGACCCTTCGCCAGTGCGGCCAGCGCGCGATGGATTGTGAGATCGGGATAGCGACGAATCGGCGAAGTAAAGTGGCAGTAGCATTCGCTCGCCAAGGCAAAATGGCCGTCTTCCTGCGGCCCATAGGCAGCACGGGTCAGGCTACGCAGCACGGCGTAATGAACGGCATGCTCCTCGGGCCGACCATGCGCCAGTTTTAAAAGTCGCTGCACTTCAAAGCGGCTCTCGAGCGTGTCGACCTCGAATCCCAACTCGGAAACAAACTCTGTCAACTGCCTGAGCTTGCGAGGATCGGGCGAGGGATGAATGCGTCTGAGAAATCCAGCACCCGCTGCAGCCAGGGCCGAGGCCACCGCCTCATTGGCCGAGAGCATGAACTCCTCAATAATCTTGTGACTCTCTGTATTTTGCACCACGTGTGCGCCCTGAACACGACCGTCACGATCAAGATCGATCTTGACTTCCGGCATCGTCAGCTCAAGAGCCCCACGCGCTCGCCGACGGGCCCGGAGCATTCGCGAAACATCGCGCATCCTGCCTAAAAGTGACCGCACATCGGCCGTCAACTCCACCTCACGCGTGGCTGGATCAGCCAAAAAAACGTCGACTTCCTCGTACGTCAATCGGCGGGCACTTTTGATTGCGGTGGATTCGACAGATGAGTGGACGGGAATGCCCTCGGCTGAAAACTCCATCCAACACGTCCGCGCGTAGCGCACGCGGCCCGGTTGTAGGCTGGCCAGATTGTTAGAAACAATTTCGGGCAGCATGGGAATAACGCGATCAGGCAAGTAGACGCTCGTGCCACGGGCCAATGCTTCTTGATCGAGCGGCGAGCCCTCCGGCACAAAATGCGAGACGTCGGCAATGTGCACACCCAAGAGCCAATGGCCCCGCTCGATCGGTTCAAGCGAGATTGCATCGTCAAAATCACGGGCGTCGATCGGATCAATCGTGATGACAACGCGATTGGTCAGATCAATTCGATCAGCTGGAACTTCCTCGGAAAAATGCTCTGCCTGCCGTCGGGCGTCGGCCAGCACTTCGTCGGAAAAAGGACCGGGCAGATTAAACTCATGAATCACTGTCTGCGTATCAACGCCCGGGTCGCCGGAGCGGCCCAGCACTTCAACAACAACTCCTTCGCCGTCCCGCAGATGCGTAGGAAAACGCACCATCTCGACAACGATTTTGTCCTGCTCGCGAGCCCCCTTGGCCCCGGGATCGCCCACCGCCACTGGCCGCGTAAAACTTGTGCCGTCAATGCGCACCCAGCCAGACCCAGCCGCTTCAAAAAAGGTGCCCACAAAGCGGGAGGTGCGGCGAAGGAGAATCTCGACGATCTCACCGGAAGGGCCTGGCCGGCGCACGTCTCGCGATCGCGAAACGCGCACCCGCACCGTGTCACCAGAAGCCGCATCGAGCGAGGCATGCGATGCGATGTGTAAATCTCCCGAGCGGTCGCCAGCGGAAGCATCCAGGGGCCGCACGAACCCATAGCCACCAGCCGCTCTGCGGAAAATACCGCTGACATCTTGGTCGCTCGGTCGACTGCTTGGTCGTTTGGCGAGTCGATTGCCTGAGCCCGGCGTGCTGGAAGGCTCCGCGACTGGCTGCGGTCGAACCGCTTTTTTTCCAACCGATGGATGGCTTGGCCCGACCAGGCTTTGCTGGCCTGTTTTTTGTTTTTTAGCCTTTTGATTACCGGTTTTTCGCCGGTCGGCTCGCCGCCGGCTCTCGCCCTGATCACGAGCCATGGGGTGTGTTTCGCGTCAACCGCGGCCCTTGAAGAATTTACGGCCTAGGTTGGCTTGGTACTGCGTCCAACCGCCATCAATTGCAGCCTCGTTTTGCATCAGTTGCAAGACGCCAGCCATGCGAGCGTCAAGGTTGTCGAGATGGTGCAGCGCCAGCGCTTCGAGTGTCATCGGGAGCTTGGGTGCACCATACTCATACTGCCCATGGTGACTGGCAATCATGTGCTTGATGCGGAGTGCTAGTTCGTGATCAAACGGCAGACCCGTACGGCTTTGAACGGCCTGAACCTTTTCTTCCAACAACTCTAGGCCGAGCAGAACGTGCCCGAGAAGTTGCCCGGCATCGGTGTAGGAAAAACCCTGTTCACTCTCGAGTTCAATCGTCTTGCCGATGTCGTGAAATAAAACACCGACCAAGAGAAGATCGCGATCAAGAGCTGGATAGAGCGGCGCCACTCGGTCGGCCAGACGCAACAGATTGACCACGTGATCGATCAGGCCACCAGTGTGGGCGTGATGCTGCTTGACGCCAGCCGGGCTGCGGCTGAAGGCCCGCATCAGTTCGGTATCGGCCAGCACTTCGTCGACTAAGTCCCTGAGCGGTTTCGAGCGGATCGTTCCGAGGAGCGTTACCATTTCCGCAGAGAGCCGCTCGATGTCTGCCACCGAGAGCACGAGAAACTCCGACTCGTCGATTCCACGACGATCGACGCGACCGATGGCTGTGACAATCAGTTGCAGTGAACCAGAGTAAAGCTGAGTTGTTCCCTCAACACGCACATAGTCCCCATCATCAAACGCCTGATACTCATCATCCGAGGCATTCCACATCCGTCCGGTGATCGAGCCACTGCGGTCGGCCAACTCAACCTGCAAGTAAAGCTGGCCGTTGCGGTTGGGCCGCAACTGCTTATGAGTGGCCAGAAAGACCTGATCGACATTGGCCTGTGCCCCAAGCTCAGTGACAAAACGTCGGCCGGATGCCATCCGCTGCGCTGAAGATTGCCGGGGAGATGATGCGTCCAAGCGTTGGTGGTCGGGCGTGAATGAACGAGTGGTCGCCATGCGGATTTTCTAAAAGAGTACGCCTACCACATTCCCGGCTCACAAAAATGACCGCACTCGGGAAAGGAGCAGCCATCGACAGACCGAATTCTACGACGTGGCCCACGTAAGTCACAAGCAGCGACTACAATCCCGCCTGCTAAAAGACGGCTGCGTTCAAGATTCTTTCCCATTTGTAGATTCTTGTTGGCCATTCTCACAGACTCAAAACAGGAGATACTCTCATGCCCGACCATGCCATTTCCCCCACGCGTGCCGACGACTATCCAGAATGGTACCAGCAGGTGGTTCGCGCAGCAGACTTGGCTGATCAGTCACCGGTGCGAGGGTGCATGGTGATTAAGCCGTACGGCTACGCGATCTGGGAGCGAATGCAAAACATCTTAGACCGTATGTTCAAGGAGACGGGCCATCAAAACGCCTACTTCCCGCTCTTCATTCCACTCTCATATTTAGAGAAGGAGGCCAAGCATGTCGAAGGGTTTTCCAAAGAATGCGCAGTGGTTACGCACCACCGCCTTGAACTCAATGCCGACGGCAAACTGATTCCCGCTGGAAAACTAGAGGAGCCGCTCGTCGTACGGCCCACAAGCGAGACAATCATCGGCGCGATGTATGCCAAGTGGATTCAATCGTGGCGTGATCTGCCCGTGCTGATCAATCAGTGGGCCAATGTGGTGCGATGGGAGATGCGACCTCGAGTATTTTTACGCACGACTGAATTTCTCTGGCAAGAGGGGCACACGGCTCATGCCACAAGCGAGGAGGCGATCGAAGAGACGCTGCGAATGATTGATGTCTACACAACATTTTCGGAGCGCGACCTGGCGATGCCTGTGATTCGAGGGCCGAAGCCGGCCGGTGAGCGATTCCCCGGTGCCGTCGATACATTTTCCATTGAGGCCATGATGCAGGACGGGAAGGCCTTACAGGCAGGCACCTCGCACTTTCTTGGACAGAATTTTGCCAAGGCCCAAGCGATTCGATTTTCCAGTGCCAGCGGCACAGAGGAGTACTGTTGGACAACCTCATGGGGAGTTTCCACTCGGCTGATTGGCGCTGTGATCATGACCCACTCCGACGACGATGGTCTTGTCTTACCACCGAGAATTGCCCCCACGCAGATTGTGATTGTGCCGATTCATCGCACCGAAGCAGAACGGGAAGCGGTCATGGAATGCTGCCGGCAACTCGCGGCAGATTGTACGGCCACACAGTATGCAGGCGAGCCGATCCGGGTGCGCATTGATGCTCGCGAGATGCGCGGCGGTGATAAAGTCTGGCAGCATATC
>QWQJ01000006.1 GCA_003670865.1 Planctomycetota bacterium
CTTGCATCAGTTCGGCAAACGCACGATCGATGCCCGTGCACATGGCCATGTGTCCCTGATACATTCGGCGGTGGCGTGGCGTATCTGCCACATTGGGCCGGAGCGTGAGTGTGTTGGCATCGTAAAGGGAGAGCAACTCTTTGGGGGCCGCGTAGCCGGCTTGGGCTTGCAGCCAATTGTGGGGCGGGTGCCAGGCGATAAAGAGTGCGAATGGCTGAGTGGCGTTGTCGGCAATAAACTTTCGCGCTTGTCGCGTCTGGGCGTAAGGCTCCCAGTCGCGGTAGAGTTGTTTTTGCCCTTGATCGTCCCAGTAGTAAGCTTGCTGGGCATCAAAGAGTAGCGTGCAATTATTGGAGAGAAAGTCGTGGTCGAACCCGTAGCGAAATGGTCCAGCCGGAATGGGCCGGTTGCGATCGCCGCCATAGAGATGCCACTTGCCAAAGTAGCCCATTCGATACCCGGCGTCGCGGAGCACTTCAGCACAATAGCGGCCGTTACCGGGGACGACGCGAACGTCATTTTTAAACGATCCGCAACGAAGCGGATGCTGGCCCGTCAGCAGCATTCCTCGATAGGGCGTACAGACTGGTTGGCTAGAAACGCAGTGGCTCAACCGAATCCCCTCCGCCGCAAAGGCATCGAGATGCGGGGTGATGATTTCCTTATTGCCGTAGCAACCGAGCATGTCAAACGACTGCTGGTCGCTAAAGACAAAGACAAGATTAGGCCGCTGGGCTGGGGGTGCCGCGGTCTGCGTGGGGCGGGCAAGAGGTGCGTCGGCAGCCCGGGCGGCCGATAGAAAAGAGAAAGCGAGGTACAGAAGGCCGAGGGCAACGCCCCAGGGATGAGGACGCGGCCGAGGGGTTATCGCTTCGCTGCTGTGCCCTTGGTTAAGGTGATTAGGGAGTCTCACAAGTGACTTCTTTCTCCGCTATGCCGTTGTTCAAAAACTGTACCGACCGGTATTTTTTCTTGGGGATTGAAACAATGAGTGGGCAGGCAAAGGTTGCCGTGTCGCTGAGCTTTTCCAGCGTCGTGTAGCGAAGAAGTACAATGCCGTCACTGTTTTCGCTAACCTGTTCCACCTGAAACTCACGCAGCGCATTGCCGCGATAAATAGCCGCCACCACGAGATTGTTTGTAAACGCGTCTTTGGGGAGTCGATGGGATTTATCGCGCATCACAACCGCAGCTCCAAACACCTTGTCAAAGTCTGCTTGGCTTTGAATGACAAGAAAAGACTGCGCGGCATCGGGTTCGAATTGATTGGAGACAAAGTAGCCCCCATAGCCCGTGTAAGGCAGGTCGGAGCCCTCCTCGGAGGCGTTCGCTCGAGTGGCTGATGGCGTGTTGCAGTCAACGGCCATCACCATCACGCCGGCAGCAGACAGAAGTCGCAGGAAGTTGGACAGTGAGTTATAACGAGCCATCGTTAGTCAATCTTTCTAAAAACGAACGCTGAAAGAACCGGTTGAGCAACCCGTAAAAAGCTCACTGTCTTGGTAAACGACAAGGGCTCACGGTGTAGCGGGCGCAAATCCCTGTCTCACTTTTCCGTCGTGGCTGATCAATGGTTGTGCGTTTGTAACACGGCCGAGTGCACGGCATCCCGGCGGGATGCCGTCGAGTCCCAGATCATTGGCCATTTCTGCCACGAGTGTTTGAAGAGTTTCAACGACGCCTGGATGAGCAGCAGCCACGTCGGTTGTTTCTCCGATATCGACTCCAAGATTATAGAGTTTCGCATTATCCTGCGGAGTTTTAGGTCGTTGTGCCGCGAGGCAAAGCTTCCAGTCTCCCTGTCGGACGGCTTCGAGCGTAAGGCCGCGATAGTAGAAGAACGTGTCGCGAGGAGGCTTTGTGTCGGCGTCAGATTGAAGAATTGGCCAGATGTTCACTCCATCAATGATGCGATCGGCGGGTAGCGGTGCGCCGGCCAAGGCGGCGAGGGTCGGCAGGATGTCGAGCATGCCGGCGATGGCGCTTGTAGTTGAGCCAGCCGGTATGTGTCCGGGCCAAGAAGCGATCGTGCAAACACGCATGCCGCCTTCCCATGTACTTCCTTTATTCCCTCGCAGCGGCCGGTTATCGCCCAGCGAGGTGCCGCCGTTGTCGCTGGTAAAAAGCACGAGAGTTTGTTCGGAAAGGTTTTGCTCGCGGAGCGAGTCAAGCACTTTCCCGACGCTCCAGTCAACTTCCTCAACCCAGTCAGAATAGATGCCGTGTGGCGATTTCCCGGCCCACTGCTTGCCGGGATAGAGTGGGAAATGCACGGCATTATGAGGCAGGTAGAGAAAAAACGGCTGGTCTTTATGCCGCTTGATGAACGAGACGGCCTCGTCTGTGTAGAGAGCCACGAGCGACTGTTGATCGGCAGGGAAGACGCGTTTTTCAACGATGCCATTGCGCAGCAGCGGTAAGGGCGGCTGTCCTTTGCCGTTTTCTCGGGGCAGCGGCTTGCCGAGATTACTTTTCACGCCGTCAGCTGCCGGTCCCATGTCATTGGAATAGGGCAGGCCAAACCATTCATCAAAGCCCTGTTGCATCGGCAGCATTTCGGGTTGGTCGCCAAGGTGCCACTTGCCGACGATTCCGGTCGAATAGCCGACCGACTGCAGCACTTCCGCCACCGTGATTTCGGCTGGCGAGAGACCGACGTCATTACCAGGAAAGAGAACGTGTGGAATAGGTAAAACGCGTTTTGGATAGCATCCCGTCATTAGGGCCGCTCTGGATGGAGAACAGACTGGGGCCGCATAAAAGGATGTGAGCGTTCGTCCTTCGCGGGCCATTCGATCGAGGTTTGGTGTTCTATTTGTTTGTGATCCGTAAGGCCCGATGTCGGCGTAGGCCAGATCGTCAATGCTGATAACGATAAAGTTTGGCCGGGCGTCTTTGGCAGCACAGTGGCTTTGTGCAAGTTGCACAAGCACGGCCACAAGAACAGCAAGCACGAAACGACTGGCAGGCGGGTTGGTGTTCAACGGGAAAGACTCCTAAATTGGATCTGTATCAGTTCATGTGACGGCTTCGCCCGGTGGGAACTGGCTAGGAGATATACTCATAATCCGTCACGTAGGCTGATCCGAAGAAAGCGGCCGCGCGGTGCGATCGCGACATTGTACTCGTAGAGTCGCGGTGACCAGAGGGCCTCACCGGGCCTCACCAATTGTAAGCACGGCAATCATGCCGATCTGATACGGCATCGCAGACCCAAAACAGAGTACGAAAGGGCTCAGCGAGGAGATGGCTGCCCCCACTGAAAGCACGTGAAAAGGCTTGCAGTTTCGCGTCAGAGCGGTACCGCAGGGGGCGAGAATAATGATTGCCATCGAGTTGATTGACCAGACTGTTCCCAAAGTGTCGGCGAGTCCGCCAGCAAAAAACATAAACAGTGTTACAAGCAGCGAAAATGTGGCGGCCCACCATCCAGCCGTTTCGTCACTCATACCGTAATCATCAGAAAGCCAGAGCGGGAGTGTCTGCAGGAATGAAAAAACCCCTAGGTATTCAAAGAGCGTGGCCAGATAGATGAGCCACAGATCCCGCGGCCCGTTCAAGAGGGCTCGGAGGTCTTCGGTAATGGAGGTCTTTGTTTTCAACGCAACTACGGAAAAACGTCGTTACCATAAGACGCTTCGGTCTTTAGGCTACTTCATAATCCATCATTTGCAAGTGAGTCGCTGCCGCCATGCTGGCGCAAGCCTATGGAGAAGTCTGAGACCTATTTCAGAGATACTGCGATGGGGTCGGCCCGGTGGGGTGATCCTTTTACTTTTTTAAATCGGCGATGCACACGAGCTTTTCTTGCCGGATATTTCCCTCGAAGTAGGCGACGCGGAAAAATATCTGATCGCCGCAGATGGCAGGCGTGGCAAAAACCTCTTGTCCAAGGGCATTGGTCGCGAGTGCTTCAAAGCGATCAGGAGTCGCGCGAAAGATGTGGGTCTGCCCCGCTTCACTCGTGGCAAAAATCATATCTCCGACAAGCACGGGCGAGGCACTAAAATTCCCACCCAACCTTGACTTCCAGCGTTCTTCGCCGGTTTCAGAGTTCCAGCAGATGGCGATCCCGGCATCGAGGACGGCATAGAGATGCCCGCCCGAATAAAGAAGCGACGGCACATAGAGTCGCTGCTCGTTCTCCCAGTCAATCTTTGCCGAACCATCAGCGCGGATGGCGGCCACATGGTTACGAGGGTAGCCCCCAGAAGTGAAAATTCTCTGGCCATCGCTGACCGTTGTTGTCACGCATTCAGTGGTGGCTCCCTTTCGCTCCCAGATGGTTTCACCGCTGGCTGGGTCAAAACTGCTCACTAAATCGCAGCCAATCATGATCAATTGTTCGCGACCGTGGAGGGTATGGACAACAGGCGAGGAATAGTTTGGGGTCGGCGGACGCTCTCTTTTCCAGAGAATCTCTCCCGACTGTCGATTGATTGCAGCGACAGCCCCGCCCCCCTTATTATCAGCAGAGACAATGACTGTGTCGCGGTAGATCAAAGGGGACGAGCCATATCCCTGATGAATGATGTAGTCGGTGAGTTTGGTCTGCCAGAGAGTAGCGCCTACCAGAGAGAGAGCCGTGGTAGAGACCTCGCCGTCATTGAGAAAGTTGATGAATAATCGTGTACCATCGCAGGCGATCGTGCTTGATGCGCCAGTGGATCGTTCGTTTTTTCTCATCGCCTTTGAAGCGTAAATCTGTCTGGCCCATGCCAGCGTTCCATCAGTTCGATCAAATGCATAAACCGATTGGCTGCCAGACGGCTCGTCGCAACTAGCCAGATAGATGCGATCGCCCGCCACGATAGGTGAGCCATGGCCTCGGCCAGGAATGTTTACGCTCCATTGCACATTAACTTGATCCGACCACGACAAGGGCGGGGATTGCCCTCGAGGAGCCTCGCCGTTATGGGTTGGCCCTCGCCACCACGGCCAATCACTCGGCAAGAGTCCCTGGGGAAGTGATTGTTCAGGCGTTACGCCTTGAGCCGCAGTGGTGGTCACGGCGTGCGTCATCGTGAGAATAGCAACGGCGGCCAGCGACCAAAAGAAACCGTATCTCATGGCAGATTTCTTTGGGGCGAGTGGAGCGGAACGGTAGCGATGTGGATGATGCAACTCGGGGAGTTTGTGTTTGAGGGTGTCGGCACGAGCTTGGCCGGACTGGGCTCCGACAAGGCCTCGGCTGATGGCGATCAATGGTCGGTGAGTTATTTTCATTTTGAGCCCCTTGGCAGGTGAACGGGTTCAAATGAAAATCAAACATGCCAATTGAGTACGCCCGGCTGGACTCGAACCAGCGACCCTGGGATTAGAAATCCCATGCTCTATCCACCTGAGCTACGGGCGCGAACCCTTATTTTATGACGGTCAGCCGCCGCCTCGATCGGCCCCAGTATCGCCTCCATTGCGGTCTCGTGGAAGGCCCGGGGCGATCGCCGACTCCCGGGGCAAGAAAGCGGTCGGAAAGCCATACAAGAGTTTTCCGCTCACGCCCCATTCTAGCGGCCAGTACTGTAAAAAGATTCGCGGCAAGGTCTACTATTTCGGGAAGGTCAGTGACCCTGCCGCGGCGGTAAAGCGGTACCACGAACATTGTGAGGCCCTCCACTCCGGGAAGGCCGGCAGCGTGAAGCGGAAAGGCGAACTGTCAGTTGCTGATTTGGCGAACAGGTACCTCGCGTTTAAGGACGAAAAGCGACGAAACGGCGAAATTGAGTCGGCAACGTTCGTTGAATACTATCGCGACGGTGAATTGTTCTTGCGATTCTTTGGCAAGAATCGCCCCGTACTCTCCATCACGCGAGAGGATCTCGCCAATTTACGGGCCTATCTCGCAGACGGGTGGAACGTGGTCACGCTAGGCAACCGCATAGGTGCTGTGAGGAGCATGTTGAAATTCGCCTACGACCAAGAACTCA
>QWQJ01000105.1 GCA_003670865.1 Planctomycetota bacterium
AGGGGGGAATGCCGCTGGCTATCTGGGCGTGCCGCACCGACTTGATCGCGCGGTGTCGGGCGTGCTCCTTTTTTGCAACACGCCTCGTGCGGCCAGGAAAATTTCCCGACAGTTTGAGAGACGGGAGATACAGAAAACATATCTGGCAATTGTGAGGGGCGATCGTGCTGATCTTTTTCAAAACGAGGGCTGCGTGGAGTGGCGAGACCAGATTGAAAAAATCCCCGACCAGCCGCAAGCCCGCATCGCTGGGCCAACGAGCGCTCTGGCTCGCGAGGCGATTACGCGAGTCTGGTTGCGTGGACGACTACCCGACCAGTCGCTTTCCGAGACTGGCCAACCAGCACTTTTTCTTGAGCTCCAACCCCTGACAGGGCGAATGCATCAACTGCGACTACAAGCGGGTTGCCGGGGAATACCGATAGTTGGTGATTTGCTCTACGGAGCCAGCCAGCCGGAACCGTATGCAGCGGCTTTGTCTGGCGAACCGCCCGCCGACGCTCGCACTCTGCCGATTGCCCTCCACGCCTGGAAAATTGCCTACGACGATCCCGACAGCGGCCAGCGAGTGGTGATCGAAGCCCCACTGCCAGCCTCGTGGCCGGCTTTTGCCCACGGTTCCTGTGCAAAGCTCGCACGTGATCTCACAAGGCAGTGATCCATCCGGCCGACACGAGCCACTGCTCGATCCATGGGGCAGTCCACGGATTCCATGTTGGATAAGCAACTGAGACAACGCTCATTCCCAGCAGAAGCAGGCACAAGCCCCGTCCGAAGCGATTGCGGGCGAGGCTATCAGCGGCCGGCACAGCGGCGGCCACCCACAGCGGGGCCAGCCACAAAGCCCAGCGAAATCCGCTCGTCATGCCGCCATAATTGCGGTCAAGCGTCGGCCGCGACAGATAAAAGGCGATCACGACAAGCGAGACTGTAGCGATGGCCCAGGCCAGATCGGCTTCGCCTGCGCGGCTCTCACGACGACGCTTTGACAAAAGTATCGCCAGGCCGGGGATGAGCAGCAGCCAGGCGGGAGTCAGTGAAAAAATGCCGTGGTGGCCGACGAGCACGTGCCACGCATACTTGGCCGAGGATGGTTCGCCGCGATCGACGCCCTTTGGGCTGCGCCAATAGCTGGTCACAACGCGGCCGGTTGCAAGCGTGAAAGAATAGTCGTACCAGTTGTCAGGATTCCAGCAGTCGATCGGTTTCTTGAGAGTGCTCCCGTCCGCGGCCGGCTGACTGGTTGCTGGAGTGCCAGTCATAAGCGAGGCCTTCGTGGGCACAGTGCAACACTGTCCACCAGCAATCTCGACTGTGTTTCCGCTTGCGCCACGATGGGCGTAGGGCGGTGAGATGGTTCCGTGGGCCAGCCAGTTTGTGCCCAAGAATGCCGCTGCTACTAGGAGTGCTGACGGCAGCGTGGCTGTCAGCGCGCGTTTAGCATCGCTGGTCACAACAATTGCTAAACTTGCCGCACACCAAGCCATGGCTGGCAGTTCCAGTGCCGCTGCTAAGCCAGCGAAAAAACCCGTGGCGGCAAACGCCCACCAGGCCCGCAGGCCATCAGATCGAATCCTCTGCACCAGCCAAGCACTCGCTGCTACGCATGCCGCCGCAGGCACATGATTGGTGAGCACGACGGCAAAGGTTGTCAGCAGGGTGCCAGAGGCGATCAAGGCTGCCGCCCAGATGCGGCTGAAGTCACTGGTGCCGATGGAGTCGATCAGCCGGCAGGTAAAATAAATCGTCAGCCCCAGCGGTAGGAGGCCGTAGAGCACCATCAGAAGGCGACCCATTTCAAACGGATGATCCTTCAACGTCCAACCGCTGAGTTTGGCCAACAACCAGTAGGGCCCGGCATAGATCACCGACAAGAGCGGAGGCTTGCTTGAATAAAGTCGCAGTCGGCCGCTGGCATCGGGATGGGCGACGGCATCGATGGTGTCCCACCCGGGCTCGGCCACCAACTCGTCGATGGCAAACGTACCCTTTTCGACGATCGCGCGGATCGTCAGCCAGCGACTGCGATCGTTGGCCGAGAGAAACGGTCGCTGGAGTCGTTTTTCTAGAATCACTTTCTGGCTGATAGTATTGGCATCAAACGGATCTCCACTGCGGGTTGCCTTGGCTAACTCCTCTTTGATGAGGCGCTTCTCCAAAGCAATGGTGTCGACGCTCGACACGGCGCCGATCCTGCCTAGAAGCGATCCCATCGCCAGTGTGGCCAGGATCGCATAAACGCTTTGCCGCAGGCGGGCCCGCGACTGGCCTCGCAGTGGAGGGCCCCCAACCCGGCCTTTGCCCCGCACCATCACCGCCACCCGAGCTAGATCCAAGAGCCCACGAAAAAATCGACTGAGGCCATACTTGGATATGCCCCGAGTGCGCGGTCGGTGGTGAACCGGCACCTCCACCACGCGAAAGCCTTGGGCAGCGGCCAGCACCGGTAAAAAGCGGTGCATGTCGGTTGTGAGTTGGATAGAGCGAATAACCTCGCAGCAAAAAACTTTCAGGCCGCAGTTGTGGTCGTGAAGTCTTAGACCCGTCAGCCAGCCGACGAGCAGATTGAAAACATGCGAAGGGAATGTCTTATGCCACGGATCGAGTCGGGGGGTCTTCCAGCCGTTCACCATGTCGGCCCCTTTCGATCCTCTGGCATCGAGTCCGCTGCCGGGGCTTTTTAAGCGAGCCAACATTTTTGGAATCTCGGCAGGATCATCCTGTCCGTCGCCATCGAGCATGACGATCTGGCGAGCTTGGCAGGCTGAAAAGCCAGCGACAAGTGCCGCCGACTTGCCTTGGCCCATTGTGAGTCGGATGCCCCGCACCCGTGAATCGGCCTCGCCTGCCGCGACGATTTCCAGCCACGAATCATCGCTCGATCCATCGTCAACAATAAAGAGCTCCCAGGAAATCACCGCAGTGTCGAGAGCGGCACGGATTTCTTCGATCAGCGGTGCGATGTTGCCCGATTCATTGCGCACCGGTACAACGAGCGATGCCTCTGGAACACTCATGCAGCAGACTATTCCTGACAAAGGTGGGCCGACCGGTGCCGGCGGGCCGAAGTGCCCGTCGAGACATCAAGAATACTCTACGCAAAAGACGCGTGCCATCCGGATTCTTTATCGCAGATGGCGCATTCGCTCATCAGGCTATAGACTCGGCGACTCACGAGAAACCCCGACTCCCCAAACGGCTTTGAGCCAAGGTTCTCGTTGCTGCTATGACAGCAGCATGAAGTTCCCGACCGACTTGCATAGCAGAAGGATACTCAAGCAATGACACGACTGGTTTCTCTGGGCGTCATTCTCGGCTTAGTAGCGACCTTTGGATTATTGTCACTGCGGGTGATGTCGAGTTTTTTATTGCCGCTGTTATTGGCAGCAATGCTCGTCGTTATCTTTGGGCCGCTGCATCGCTGGCTGCGAGACCGGTTGCAAGCACCTGAATGGGTGGCGGCCGGGCTGACGACGCTGTTTGTGCTGCTGATCGTGCTGGTGCCGCTCTCGCTGCTTGTGGCCCGAGCCGGTCGCGACGCGGTCGCTGTACTGCGAAGTCCCACTGGACTCAGACTCGATCCAACCGTGCTGGATAAGCTCGTTGTTTCAGTCAACGATGCCACGGGCTTTGCACTGACTGCCGACAGCGTCAATGCAGAACTACGAAAGCTCGCGGAGGAGTGGATTGGTCCGATCGCAACCGGAGCACCGATTGTGATTCTCAAGCTCATCATCGGTCTGATTGTGATGACTGTCAGCCTCTTTTATTTTCTCGCCGATGGCCGGCGGATGTTTAACGCTGTCACTCGCTTGGTGCCGCTGGACCAGCACTATCAGTGGCAGTTGCTTGAGGAGTTTGAAGAGGTCAGCCGCGCTGTTGTCAGCTCGACGCTGTTGGCTGCGATTGTTCAAGCTGTGCTAGCAGGCTTTGGCTTTTACATCGCCGGAATGCCGAGCGTGTTTCTACTCACGCTGCTTACGTTTTTTGGAGCACTTGTGCCGTTTGTCGGCGCGGCCGCTGTCTGGGGTGCGGCGAGTCTCTATCTTCTGTTTTTCGTGAAGAGCACATGGGCGGCTGTAGGGCTTGGAGTGTGGGGGCTGTGCGTGGTCTCGACGGTCGACAACATCATCAAGCCGATCGTGCTCCACGGTCAGTCGAAGCTCCACCCGCTGCTCGCCTTGCTGAGCGTTTTGGGGGGCGTGGGTGCACTAGGCCCAATCGGTATTTTCGTGGGGCCGATTGCCGTGGCTTTTTTGCAGGCAGCCCTGACAATGCTGCAGGTCGAACTCGACAGCCTCGCGGGCGGATTAGCGATGACAGGGGTTTCGGGCATTCCGGCCCATGCTCCGGCAGTGAGTGACGAAAGCAACGCTAGAAAGTGATGGCTCTGGGGGAGTGACGGCTCCAAGGGGAGTTGCACAAAAGGGTGTAAAAAGAGTGAAATCTTCCGTGGGACGATAGCGATGAAGACGGATCGACGAAGATTGAGAATCCTAGCTCGTGATGATTGTTCGGCACGAAGTGGTGCCGCTGTTTGATTGACGAAGTGTCATTGTGGAGAAATGTCATGGTGCTTGAACTACTTATAATGGCTGCAGGTCTCTTCGTGATGGGCATTGAGGCGGTTTATGTGCCGACTGATGACGGGGGTGGAGACTATCTGGTGCGAGTCGAGCCGGAGCTGGTTCGAAATCCAACACCCTACACGCTCACCAGCGATGTACCTGCTGACGCTCGCAATGTGCGTCGTGTTAAAATCTTTGTGGCCGATGCGTGGCCGCAGTCGGTGGAACGGTCGCTTGTCGAGGCTGCCAAGCGTCCACGGGTTGCCGCAGTCGTAACCGGCGTCTCGCGGGCGGCAGACCTTGAAACGTCACAGTTGAAGCCGCTGCATCCTTGGGGTCTTTTAACAGGCAGTCTGATCACGCTCTTTCTCTCTCTGGGAGCCAACGCGTATTTGGGTATGCTGCTGGCCGGCATGCGGGCCCGCTACCAACGCGACATCCAAGCGGGAATCGTTCGCGTGTAAAGAGTTGGCCCGGCCGACTGATTGGCAGAGCCAAGACGCTCAAACCACGCCCGTCAGGGCCTTGCATGTGACTTAAAACCTCGCCGGTTCATGTCACGCTTCTGGCGGCATTTCTTGATTGATCGGGGCCAGAGAAGCCGTCGCGGTCGCTTCGAGGAGAGAATCGGGCCTTATGTTTTGCACCGGCTGTGTCTCGGGAGCGGGCTCTGCGCTCAGAACAGGAATCGATTTGCCGCTGCGACGCGGAGGTTTTTTTACGGCTGCTTTGGAACTCGATGGCTGCGGCAGCCAGGCTGGCAATGCATCGCTGAGGGAACGTACGTTAGCCCCGGCTGCGGCAAAAATCGCGGCCACATGGGAGTGGCAGGTGAGTACCAGCATCTGTCGCTCGGAGGGATTATCGGCCAGAAATTCGCAGAGCACGCGAGCCGCCGCCGCCGCCCTACGATCATCGAAGTTCACCAATGCGTCGTCCATCACAATAGGCAGTTGGATTCCATGGCGCTCAAGATCACGGACCAGCGCCAGCCGCAGTGCCAGAAAGACCTGCTCGCGTGTGCCTCGGCTGAGACGTTCGGGGCTCCATGTTTGGCCGTCGGACTCGTGCACCTCCAGCCGTGCCTCTTCGATCGTCGTTGTGATCGATGTGTAGCGGCCTTCTGTCAATCGTGACAGCCAGTAGGAGGCTTCCCGCAGGACTGGAGGTTGGTGGTCGCGGGCCACAATGGCCCGCGTCTCCTCCAAAATGATGTGGGCTCGTTCCAGCATTCGCCGACGGTCGAGTTGCCCGGCTTGTTGCAATTCGATGTCAGCAAGTTCCGCTTGCAAAGCCTCTGTGCAGTGATCGCCTGAGGCGTGAGCGACTCTCGCGAGCAGTTCAATTCGCTCCTTCACCGCAGCGGTCAGCGACGCTTGTACTTGAAGCGTTGTTGCACAGGCATCGGCGAGGCGTTCCTCAAGGGTGTGCAGATGCGTTTGGAGCAGCCAAGCTTCCGGGTCGGTCGGCTCTGTCAGCGTACGCCGCGCAGAGTTCCAGGCGATCTCAGCTGTCTCGGCGTGGGCCTTGGCCTGTGCAAAATGCGGCCGGCGATCCACCTTGGCCAAGAAATCTTTTTCATTGGCGACAGACCATCGCGTAAAAAAGGCCTGCAGTCCCCTGTCGGCATGTTTGAGCAGTCGCAGCGATTGTCTATGTCGCAGTCGCGATCGCTCGAGCTGTCGGGCAATCTGCTCACGGCGGCGGACAGCCAGCGTTTGGGTGTCGAGGCATTCTCGCAGTTGACGCAGATGTTCAAGCGGAGTGGCCTCGTGTGCTAGGTCGCACTCCTCCATCATCTGATTTATGCGATGGCTGAACGAGGAGAGTTCCTCTCGCTTTTGCCGCGCTTCTTCGGAAAGGCGTCGCCGATCGTCGTCGAGCGTCAACAGCGTATGGCGGTGGTTGCCGATCTGCCGCACATCATTTGGCGAGAGTGAGACAGGCAAGCCCCGGGAGTGAAGGGCCTTTTTCCAACGCAGGCGAGCAGCCTTACGAACGGCAACAGCCCGCTTCAAATTCTGTTCGGCAAGCGTGACTTTGTCGGCCAAGCCGTGCACTGATCCCTCGCGAGCCGCGAGTTGCTCAAGGCGATCAACCTCACCGAGAGCCAAGGCGACGCGTCGCTCAAGAGAGGCCGTGGCATCGGCGGGAATCCGTTTGTCGAGTTGGCCGCACTGTAAGAAAGTCTCATCCCGCTGCTTGCGCACCATGTCGCATTGACGGCCAATGGCCGCGAGCCTGGTGGCAGCCGTCCGGTCAAGCGACCATGTCGTCACCGAGGCCAAACCTGTGCCAGCCAACCCCAGTGCAGCCATTGCATAGGCCAATGAGCCGGTGATTTCGGTAGGGAGAAGCAGTCCCGACAAGAGCATTCCCGCACCAATCATAAAAACGGCTCCGAGGCCGACCAGCCAGCCAATCGGAATCAGTTGTCCAGCTCGCTCAACCCCTAATTCACTTTCAAGCCTAGTGATCGAATGCTCAAGTTCGATGAGATGTTCGCCGGCACTTAGGCGATTGCGCAGCAGTGTTGCTCGGCCGCTGGCTTGCTCGATTGCTTCAGCAATCGTGACGCCGGCCGGTTCGCCGCCAGTCCGAGTCGGAAGACCACGGGCATTTTCCAAAACGCTCTGGGCATCACTGACCCCTTGGGCGGCGCGAGCTACTTCGCGCGAGGCAGCAGCGCAGTCGCGGGCTCGGGAACGCAGTGGGGTAAACGAACGGGTAAATCCCTCGGGCAGAAGCAATTCGTTTTGCAGAGCCTTTTCGCCGTCGGATTCTCGGTCCAGCCGCACCAGTCGCGAGAGCCCGGCGCTACCGATGTGTTCGCCAAATCGCCGCGACGCTAGAAGTGCGTGGGAATCAGCCCGAGCGACTTCTCCCACCAATCGTTCGAGCCTCGGTAATTCATCGCAGAGACCAGTGATGGCCGCACGTTTTTCCCAGATCATCGATTCCGCTGGAATTGCCTTGAGTTCACGGGCCAGTCTGCTACGCGTGCGTTTGCGTTTATGAGCATGGGCGACGCAACGCTTGTGGATCCGCAGGGCCCGCTTCCACTGGTCTAGGTCGCCGTGAACCAGCGGCGCATCTTGCAGAGCAGAGAGCTCGCGAGCGGTGGCCTGTCGACGGGCAAACAGCGGTTCCAGCAGTAGCACGCCGCGGACGACGCCTTCGGTGTGACGGGCCTTGTCGAGGGCTCCTTCAAAGGCGGTGATCTGGTGGTCCAATCGGATCAATTCGACATTCACTCCGCCGGCCGCGAGGGCTGGCGATTGGAGGGCTGTGAGTCGTTCGATGGCGTCGCGATGCCGCAGTCGTAGGGCTTCCAGTGGTGAGATGGTTGGGTCGGAAGAATCCAGCCTGAGGATCGCGTCACGCAGGTGGGTGAGCACCCGTGCCACTCCAGATCGGTCAAGTCCACTGGCCAACTCGTAGAGTCGGCTGCCGCACCCCTCCGGGTCCAGCGTCCGCAATTCATGCAGCTCATCCAGTCCGAAGGCCATCACAGTGGTAAAAGTTTTTTCATCGATGTCGCCTACAATGTCCTGCAAGTAAAGCCGCGTCTTATTGCGACCATCGGGCTGCGGATCAAGATCGGCGAGGTTCACAAAATCACCGTGATCGCCTCCCAGACCAATGATGTCGTCCTCGTAGCTGGCGCGAGTCAGCGAGCCAATGTGGGGTCCCTCGTGACGACGCTCGATCGAGACCTGCTGGCCTTGGGCACCAGACCGCACAACCAGCCTCCCGGCGCAGGGCAGTTGAGGGTCGAGCACTCCGCGGCGAAAGAGACCTTCAAATCCAAAAAATACGGCTCGAACAAATTCGAGTAGCGAGGTCTTGCCGGTTTCATTGGTGCCGTGCAACACCTGCAAGCCCGGGCCCAGCGAGTCGATGGTGACATTGGCAAGCGCCCCGAAACGCTCGATTTCAATCCGCTTGATGTGCATGACAATTTCCTAGTGAGATGGAATACAGGCGATCGTGGCGGGCTTATGTTGACTCAATAAGTTCCAGCGCCATCCACCCAGCCTCCCGCGCCCTGCTTGGAGAAATCGTCGCGTGGGGGCTCTGTTCGATCGCTAAAACAATGTCGGCCAGTGCTGTTGAAAACGATGTTGTGCTGCCTGGCTTGCCCCCGGAACGAGAGTGGCCGAGGGGAAGCAGTGATTCATTGGGATCGGCCAAAATTTCCTGGCACCAGGATTGAAACGGGCCCGCACTACACATTCTATGCAGGCGAGCGAGTGTCTCGGCCGCAATTTCGGCAACCCGTAAGCGTCGGGCAACGCTCGTGCCGCAGCCCACAACGCAGCGAATAATTTGTAGGCGTGCGTGACGATCGACATCAAGGCCTTCAAGGGCGGACCAGATCGCCAAGGCCAGTTCCTCATCCCCGCCTAACGGCGAATCGACCGACACCGAACGCCACGCAACATGGTAAGTCGGTACATCTTTCCAGTTGCCGGACGATTCGAGATGAACGGAGTGGGGATCATAGCCGCCAACCACAGTCTCATCTCGAGGGTGCGCGTGATCGATAAAGGTCAGGGTGGCACAGCTGCCGCTGGAACCTTCATGGGCCGAACGCGCCTGGAGCGCAGGTAGGGGGTGAACTTCAGGGGGCAGTGACTCATGGTGACGCGATCCCCAGACGCAGGAAAGACGGCCAGACTCCTCCGACAGAGAATGGGATGCCGCACGCGTCATGCCATGAGCGGGTCGATCGCTGCCTGCGATGGATGAGTCCCAGCGTTCAAAATTGCACGCCGTTAAATCCCAGCCGACGGCGACGCGGTGTTGAAGGGGCAGGCTTTGCGAACGCTGTCCATTGGTGGCTGTTGGAAGCGGCGTCATCTCAAGAGGCGTTCGGGCCAAAACAATTTCGACATTCAAGCCCCGAATCGTGAGCGTGACGGGACGCAATGGCGCGACAAAGATCAGCCCCGATGGTTCGCCGAGCATGCGGAAAATCTCTGCGCAGGCTGTTGTGGTGTCGGTGATCCAGACGGTGCGGCAGGCGTTTGCAGCGAGGTCGGTGATCATCAATCGGAGGGCTTGTGCCTGAGCAGGACTGGCCCGCAGGGGATCAAGAATGCGGCCGCAGAGCACCAAAGCCGAGGCCTGCGACTGCCTCGCGGTTAGAACCGCCGTACGCAAGGCCGCCATCGGAGCGTCCAGAATGGCCTTGCCAACGAGAGGAGGCGCACCCTCAGGAACAGGAATGGGACGATCCAGAGCAGGATCGAATGCAAAGACAAGATCAGCCACGGCAAGCGCCTTTTGAGTGAGCCCACAAATGAGAAAGTGCTACGATCCAGCAGGAGATCGAAAGCCGATTCACAGCGGGTGAGAACACGAACTCCGAACGATACTGTACCGTCGAACGGCCTATGACGGCCATTGCAAAAAAACGGGCTCGAACCGCGTTGTTCGTGGAGTAAAGGGCCGCTGTGGGGTGCTCGACCGTGGCTACGCCGAAAGGATTGGCGCTGAGGCGGCGAATCTGTCGGCAAGGGGTGTGGCCCAGTCGGTGTCGCCGACACTTGGGCCAACGGCTGCCAGCACGCGACTGCGGAGCAAAACGCCTTTTTCAACGGTGCTGGAAAAGAGCCAGCATTCAACAAGAGCACGATCGCCACGGTGTTCGACTCGTAGCCGCCGGAGATCGGCCGGATGCACAGCCACCAGCACGCTTAAGGCTGCGGCGAATTCGGCCACTGGCTGGTTTGATCGCATCAGCACGCATGTTGCATCGACCAACGATTGATTTGACCAAGCCGTGGTTCCATCAATCTGCCTGCCCCAGAGAAGCGTCTGGGCATTCACATCGGCCACCACCCGTAAGCTCGAATCGCTCTGTTCGAGGGATGTCTGTGCCGAGACCACCAGTTCCCATGCGGTCTCGTGAGCCAGTGGAGGCAGCACTCGCCACATCGCTGTTGCCCGCAAGCGGCGGGCATCGAGGGGCTCGTAGACAGCCATCGCATCGAGACCCCGCACCCAGTGATCGCTGAGACGAGACTCCGATCGCATGTCCAAGCCCAGCAACCGGTCGGCTGCGTGATCACCGGCTGCTTGATGACGTCGATCGCCGGCTCGCGCGGAAGCTGCATCCTGCCCAAGGCACCCCTCGTCCCTCTGATAGCCAATGCCCCGCAGCGGATTGTCGAGGTCGATGGTTGCTACCAACCGATGACGCCGGTGGAAAACCGTGTGATTGTGGCCAGACCAGCCAGCATCAACCTCAGGAGTTGAGTCAAGCAGGCTTCCTCCCGCATGGGAAGTCGTTTCGGCGGGCAACGGCATGGGCGAATCCTCTTGAGCAGTGGGAGCGGTTGGATTGTTCTACCCGAGTCTATTCGCTTTTCTTCGCCGGAGTGTAATCGACTCAAGGTTCGCTAGACTCGCGGAGAAATAAGCGATCCCATGATTCTCTTTTATGAATCGTAGATTTGAGTCGTACAAGTACGTTCAATACTGAGCGACCAGAAAAACCTTCGACCCTGGTTTGGGTCATCATCATTTTAGTCACATCCACTTGGAGGATTTTTCTATGCCGATACTCCCGACCCCTTCCGCTCAGATGCAAGGCTCCCAGTCTGACCAGCCGGATCTGATCGCGATGATGGAAATCTGCGAGACGGCGGCCCGCGCGGGCGGACGCGTGCTCAAGGAGTGGGTCGGAAAATTTGCTGTTTCCAATAAAGGTCCCCGCGATCTGGTGACGCAGGCCGACATCGCCTCGCAATTGGAAATTCGTCGCATCCTGCTCGGCTCCTATCCCGATCACGGCTTCATCGGTGAGGAATCGCTTGACGCCTCGCCGGCCGCCAGCGGTTTACATCAGGAGTCCCATGCGACTTTGCGCTGGATGGTTGATCCGCTTGACGGTACTTCTAATTATGTCCACGGCTTTCCTGCCTACTGTGTCTCTGTGGCGCTCGCGCGGGGCGACGAACTCCTTGTGGGAACTATTTTTGATCCTGTTCAAAATGAATGCTTCACAGCGAGAGTTGGTGGTGGTGCATTTCTCAATGGACACCCGATCAAGGTGGCTGGCACAACAGCAGTTGTCGACGCGCTTGTGGCGGTCAGTTTTCCGACGCATGTTTCAGTTGAGTCTCTAGCAGTCGCCGATTTTCTCGCCGTCTTGCCACGCGTTCATTCAGTGCGTCGCACTGGTTCAACGGCGATCAATCTGGCTTACTTGGCCTGCGGGCGGCTGGACGCGTTCTGGGTGCGTCGCATTGCCTGCTGGGATGTAGCCGCTGGCCTGCTGATTTTTCAGGAGGCTGGCGGATCGATTGGATCGTTCGAAGCAGAATCGACCGTGTCGGGGCGAGTCTGCCTCGATAACCCGGTCTTTTTGGCCGCCTGTACGCCAGAATTGCGACGAGCTTTACAGCAGATTATCACTCCTAAGGCCTTGCACAACGATCTAATGAAGCTAGACAACGATCAATCTGGATAGTTATTCCGCTGTCGCCCGTCAACGACTACTGCCAGATCTAACCCGCGATCGCACCCGCCACTGGACGGGTGGCAGCCAGCAGGTGAGTTCCCTTTCGGGTGATAGCCGACGGCTGATCCGATTCTTCGGTTTCTATCAATTAAGCCCAAAACGGCCGGTGAGAACGGTTAGGAAAACCTTAACGCAGGCCTTCGCAGGCAAAAAAGCGTGCTTCCGGCTACTCTGCAAGCTACTTTTGGGGATGGAGTTGTATGGTCGCTCAGTCGCTTGGCGTCTGTAGACTGTCGCACCACCGCTCGGTCGCTTGGATGAAAATGAGTCATCGTTTCACTTTTTTAAACGGCCTCGGGTTACTCTTTTCGCGCGTTTTATTGTGCGCAGTGGCCATGAGTGCCGCCATCGCACGCAGCCAACCTGCCGATGACCCGCTGGGCCAACCAGTGACCGGAGAGGTTCGGGCGATCAAGGAAATTGCCCCCGAACTTTTTTATCTCAAAAATGATGCCGGCGGTCTCGTGCCAGTGCCCGGATTTCGCTACCGCGATTTTGTCGACATGATGCGATTGAAGGACCGGTTGCCAATGCTTCCAGAACTACCGTCAGCCGTTTTGGAAAGCATCACTCTGACAGCCACGCTTCCCGATGCCAGCGACGCTAAGATCAGCGGCACCAATACCCTCCAAGAGCAATCAACCTGCTCGGTCAAAATTGAACTGGTGGTGCGGCAGTCAAGCGCCGGTTGGGTGAGTGTTCCCGTAGAACTCTCTGGCCTGCTGCTGACTACCTTACCCCGCCATGAAGGGCCGGGAAAAGTTCTCCTGACGCCTGCTGCGAGTACCACGCCGCAAACGAATCGTGGGTATCAAGCCTGGTTCGACAGTGGCTCCGACCAATCCTCGACGAGCCCTGTGGATGTGCGTCATACAGTCATTCTGGAAGGTAAAATTCCATTGAGTGTGTCGCCGACAGATGAGTCGATTGCCATCCACCTGCCGATTGCCACAGCCTCTCTGGTGGAGCTGCGCACGTCACGGACAGAGCCCGTTGTGGCTGTACGCCCGCGATCGCTCGAGCCCCGCATTGAAAAGTTATCCAGTGGCGATGGCAGCCTCGTCACGCTCGTAGGACTCGCAGGGCCAACGCACATTCGGATCGGCACACGGCAGTCGCAGAGCGTGAGCGTCGGGATGCTACCGCAGGCGACAGTGGAAAGCATTGTGCGTGTGGACGGAAAAGTAGTGATCACTGAAGCGGTGCTGCGTCTGGAGGATCTGCCGGCTCTGGTCTCGACGTTACGCATCTCGTTGCCGCCGAGAGCGAAGCTCCGCAGCGTGCGTCCCCCGGCAGTGATGGTGGAACGCAGCGGGTCCGACGATGCCCCGGTGGTAGTTGTACGAATTGACAGAAATGCCGATGGGCGGGCTTTGGTGGAGCTTGATTGCGAGGGGGTGGTTGATCGGGACGGCAAAAGTCCGTTTGAAACTCTCGGCTTTGCTGTCGCCGACATTCCGCTCTGGCGGCAATCAGGACGCGCGAGCATCATCGTGGAGGGCGAGTGGCAGGTGGAGTGGGACAATCTTGGCACCAATCGCCGAATCGATCCGCCGCTGGTGGCTCGTCGTCCAGGATTTGTCGCAGCCTTTGCCTACGATTCGCAGCCAGCCTCCCTGCCGATGCGCGTGCGGCCGCGAGGGAGCCGTGTGGTGATCGAGCCTGAATACCGCTACGAGGTTGGGGCCACGCGGATTGCGCTCGCTGCCAGTCTGCGGGTTTCGGTGCGGGGGGCCCCGATTTCACGGATCGTGATGGGTATAGAAGGGTGGGAGGTTGACGAAGTTGGGCCCGCCAGCATCGTCGATACCGCTGCCATCACGAGTGAAGCAGGCACACTTGTCATTCCATTGGTACAAGGACTGAGCGGCGATGCTGTGCTTGAAATCCGCTGCGGCCGCTCGATTGAATCCACGGCCGATCGGATTGCATGGCAGGTGCCGTTGCCTCAGGCCGATCTGGTTGGGCCAGCCTCTGTTGTCATTGTCTCGGATAGTGACATCGAAGTGCTCCCCGATTCCGAGGCCATGCGGGGGCTTGTGCGACAAGTTTTTCCAGCATCGCAGCGTTCGGACGCTGACAAGATCACGCTCGCCTATCGAGCCGATAGCCCCAACGCCGTCTTCAAGGCCTCACGGCGGTTTTTGCCACGCCGCATCGCGGCCACAATGGCGACTCAGCTAGATATCAATGAGTCTGAAACAGTTGTCGATCAAACGATTCGCTTCACTGTTGCCCATGTGCCGATGGAGTTTGTTGAGTTGCTCGTTCCCGATGCAGTGGTGCAGTCAGGCACACTGGAAGTGCGGCAAAATGGGCAATTACTCAATCCAAGCAGTGTCCCTTTTGCCGATGGGTTGGAGCCCGGTCGAGCTTCAGCGGCTGAAGGGATGCGTGTGCGGTCGATGCTTCCCACGCCACTTCTCGGGACGGGTGACCTCAGTCTTCGCTATCAATTAGTAACGCCGTCAGTGCCACCGGAAACAACGGTGGCCGAAGATATCCCTTTGATCATACCGATGGGAGCAAAGATTGGCCGGCAGACGGTTTCCATGATCGCTGAAGAGTCATTGTCTATCGATGTGCGGGGTGATTCTTGGAAGCGTGATATTCGTGTGCCGACAGCCGTTCTCACGCGAGTCTGGATCGCCGCCAAGCCACAGGAGAATATTCCCCTGGCCATTGCTGCTCGACAGCAGTCATTCTCGGGAGAGACGTTTATTGAGGCAGCGTGGTTAGAAACAAGGCTGTTGTCTGACGTCCGTGAAGACAGCTTTGCCTATGCGATCACGACGACTTCAGACCAGATCACGCTTACGCTGCCGCAGGGATTGCAATCATCGCCCGATCGCAGCCTCGACGCTCCGACGATTGAAATTGCGATTGACGGCCGTCTCGTCAGAGGTGCAGCGCGTACAAACGGATTGATCGTGATCGATGTGCCTCCTGGAAAAGAAGCGAAAGCGTGGCTGCTTGAGGTGCGGACTAGGCGGCCGCGAGTGGACTCAGTGTGGGGCAACGAATTTTTGTCGACCGGGCTGAGGTCCTTGCAGCTCGAGGCCCCGATCTTTCCAGGAGGGACCCACATGCAGCGATTTTACTGGGAGGTCCGACTGCAGCCCGACGAGCATATTCTCGTGCCACCATCGCGTTGGTCTTCCCAGCAAGCTTGGCAATGGAATCGATTCGGTCTGGAACGGATACCGATTGTGTCGCGAAATATTTTAAGTGGCTGGGTGCGGGCAGACACTTCCGCAATAAAAGTTCTTGGCGGCGGCCTCGAGGTGAGTTCTGCCCGTGGGAATGACTCCATGAATGTGCCGGGCGCACCGAAAGGCAGTCCCAATGGGAGTCGACGCGACATCGACCTGCCGCTGGCCGAGGGAAGGGCTGTCTACTCAAGCGTGGGCGTTCCGGGAATCGCACGCATCTGGATCGTGCAAACATGGCTGCTGGTCTTCGTTCTCTCAGGACCAGTCTTAGCTCTTGGGCTGGCGTTTATTTATGTGCCGGTGATGAGGCAGGTTCCGGCAGTGCTGTCGATCGCCGGTTGTGTCACTGTCTTAGCTGCCATCTGGTGTGATCTTTTGCCACTGCTGGCACAGGCGGCCCTGCCGGGCTTTGCCTTGTCGTTCCTGGCGGCCATCCTCCATGCGTTTGTGAGCCATGCACCGGTATCGGCCCGCCCTGCCGCTGTCGTTCTCCCGTCGAGTTCGCTCACCCGAGCCCTACCGCTTGGGCAGGTGATCATTGCTCGCTCATCGATTCGTTCGCAGGAGAGCGTTGCCACAACGGGACGATCTGCTTCATGAATTCGCTCATCAAGGCTGTCTGGTTCGTCGCTGCTCTGAGTCTGACGACGATGGGCTTTGGCGGTATCACCCATCCCACTGCCTGTGCACAGGATTTGGTTGGGGGTGAATCGATCGCCCAAGAAGAAGTTGTTGCCGAAGGGGCACTACGATTTACACGAGTCCATGTGCCGCGCGGCATGCTCAACGATATTCCCTTGGGTTCGACTCGCTATGTGCCGATGACGCTGCGGGAATTTGATCAAGCGCTCGCGAAATGGTCGCTGGCAAAACCAGCGACGACCGTCGTTCAACTGCCGCCTGAAGCATCGGTAGCCGCTCGGGATCAGCGGCCCTTGGCCATTCAGGCCGTACCGTTTTCCGTTCAGTATACGGCCACTCTCTCGGCGGACGGGCTGCTGGAGGGGACGTTGGAATTTGTTCTGGGACCGGGGGAGTGCAGTTTGTTTTCCGAAATGCCGCTGGGGTCGCTCGATGTCCGGCGGGGCACTGTGCGGACCGCCGCTGGAACCGGCGAGGCTCTGATATTTGCCCACCCAGGCGGCGGCATGGCGCTTGCCACCCCTGAAGCCGGCACTTACTCCTGTGAGTTTCGCCTGCGTCCAGCGAGCCAAACGGTCAGTCCTCGCACATTCTTCTTGCCATTGCTTCCCGCTCTTGGTTCCCGGATTTCGCTCGGTCTGCCGGCCGGTTTGCGACCCGTGGTGGCCGCTTTGGCATCGCTTGAGGCAACGGCTGCAAACTCTGGCCAATCCAGCACCGAGTGGTGCATCGATGTTGGTCCGGTCCAATCTCTTAGACTATCAATTCTGTCTCTCGATCCAGAACCTTCGCCCCTGAAACTTTGGACCCAGATTATCCTCTCTGGCCGGCAGGCAACGCTGGGCGCGGTCGTTGAGCCTGCCACGCCTTGGAATACCCAAGCCATTACTCTCGAGAAGGACGCCGAGGTTAGTATCAATGGCGTCGATGTTGTTGTTGATTCAAACGTAAACCCGGCAGTGGCTCCGGGTTTGGCAGTGGTCTGGTCGGTAGCAGATGACAACCGCACCCTGAGTGTGCAGCTTCCGACAGACTGCCTAGGTCTGTCAGCAAAACTTTTTATTCGAGCTGTCGCCCCGGTGGGCATTCGGGAAGGTGAGGCCTTGCCACGAATCTACGCCCCGGTATCCCTGTGGGCTGGCGGGGGAGTTGTCGTGCAAGCAGATCAATCGCTGTCGTTGTCGCGGGTCGAAAGTAAGGGGGGACTTATCATTTCTCCCGAACAGTCAAGCGGCTGGCCAATCGACAGCAGCATGCCACTGAATCTGCCCGTTGAATCACTACGAGGTGTGCGTGCGGCGCGTGTCTCTATTGAAGAACAAGGCCCCCATGCGACTGTCCATGTGTCAGTCGAGCCTCGCGTTGTCGAAATCGATGTGGCACGGGTCACAACGATCGAAGTCTCTCCTCGCGTCGTTGTTGCTCGAGCGGCCTGCGACATTCGCGTGAGTCGCGGCGAAGCCTTCGATCTATCGGCCAGCCTGACGCCGGGCTGGGTGATTGACTCAGTGGAAGCAGTCAGTTGGATGGATCAAGCAGACAGGGTTGACGCAATCCCGCAACGCCAGACGGCTCAGGCAGCCGATGCACTTGAATGGAAGGTTGTTCGCGATCCGCAGGGGGATCGACTACGAATCGGTCTGGCTCTGCCGGTGCTTCCGTCGAGCAGTCTGCGTCTAGCAATTACGGGGCATCGGGCGGGAGTCGCTATAAATGCCCCCACCAACTCGGCCGAGCTTGACATGTTAACTTTTGTGGGGGAGTCGGAGCATTCAGCCATTTTGCAGTTGAAGACAAACCCGGAGATCAGCATTGAGATAGACGGCGCTGCTCCGCCAACGTTCGTGCTCACTCCGCGACTCGAGCGGTTAGCCGAGGAGGGCAAGGTGCGAGGGCGTCTCCGTGCTGGTAGCCAAGCTCTTTCACGCGAAATAAGGCTTGTGCGTCGCCGCGCGCCGCTCGACGTTCGCACGCAGGTGCGACTGAATGTGCGGGATGACTTTCTGACGGAGTCGTTCACATTTGAATGCAGCCCCGAAAAGTCAGAAGTCGAATCCCTCGTCGTAAACTTTTCGGAGCCCATGGACGATTTGGTGGAGTGGTCGCTGCTGCCTCCAGCCACAGGCTCTCTCCAAGCCCGACGCATTGTAGAGCTAGCCGATCGCCGCCTGAGTGACGGCAATCCGAGCACGGAGCAGGTAGATTCGTGGGCTATCGAGTTTTCGCCGCCAGTGCGTGAGCCAATTACATTTCGAGTCGCACGCGTTGTGCCATTGAACAGGCCAACCCCCTTTCCCTTGGCTTGGATCGATGGGGCAGCGCAGCAAGTTGGATCGGTCATTGTCCGCGATACCGGCCGCAAGCAACCCACGGTCTATAATCATCGGCTTCAGGAACTTCCACCGCAGCCGGTGGGCAGCGATCAGTCGCTCTTTACTCTTGCAGAGTTTGTCTTTACAGCTGCCGACGCCAGCGCCCGGTCGAGTGATGGCCTGCCGGTAGCCGAACTCGTTCCCGGCACCCCCGATGCATTCATGCAATCCCAGGCCTGGGTCTGGCGTGAAATCACATCCTCTTGGTGTCATGCCTCGGGCGCAACGGAGTACGAGACGCTTTTTGAAATTGAGAATCGGGGTCGTGATGCGATTGTCTTAAGCATCCCTTCAGGAAAGCAACTGCAGTCAGTTTTATTGGACGGCGTGCGTGTGTCCTTGCCCGACGTAGGGGCAGACGGCGGTGGAGGATCAATCGCCCTGCCCACGGGCCGCCGCTTCGTCAAGCTCATTGTCTCGAGCCTCGTCCAACAGCATTCACGAACGGGTACTTGGGGAAGTGATGGACCGTGGGGAATTGATTCAGTGGGTGCGGTGCTCGACGTGCCGACTCTCGATCGCCAGTGGCGAGTCTTGCTGCCTCCCGATCTAGATATCCTCATGGAGTCATCCGTCCATCGCGCAGTCGATCAAGAGCGGCACGATTGGACGATGCGATTGTTTGACGCACAGTTCCGTTCTGCCCAGACCCGCAAGCAGAGAGTCGCTGTCGAGAGTCCCTTGAATGCGTTGGCTAGGTCGTCGGAGTTTGGCCGTCACGATGTCAAGATCATGGCAGGGAGATCGGTTGGAGAGACATTGCGGCAGCGACTGTTTATTCCCAGTCATGGAAAGCGGGGGGGCGGCGAGATTCTGTTGATCCGCAGTCAGGTTCTCTCGGCTGGGGCAATTCTGGCCGGTGCCGCAGCATTGATCGGATCACTTTTGCTCTCGCGCGGCCAACGGGGACGGGGAATCGTTTTGTGTGTGGTGGCAGCGACCGTGGCGTTGTGGGCCGAGTCGCCCCTCGATTCCCTGGCACGCGCGGCGTGGTGGGGTACGTTGGCGGCTGTCTGGCTGATGTCCTCACACGGTATTTTTTGGAGCCAGCGGGGCGTTATGGGTGCCGCTGTGATGATTGCTGTAGGTGGGATTTTCTCTGATACAAACTGCCAGGCGGTGGCCCAACAGCCGGTGGACGAATCGCTCCGCGTCTTTATCACCCCAACCGAGAACGGGGCGACGGCGCTTGTGCCAGAACCGCTTTTCCGGCAGCTTTCCCGGGCGATGGCGGCGAGTCAGGTATCAGCCGTGCGAGTGATCGAGAGTCGTGTCGTTGTCCAGCAGTTGGCGGGCAATCGTTTTGAAAAAAATGAATCGGCTGTGGCTGTCCTAGCACCCGAACAGTGGCGGCTTGTGGTCGACCTTCAGAGAGAACGGGACAGCGAGATCGTCATGGACCAAAGTCTTTCCGGTGCAAAATGGATTGCGGATTCGGCCAAAGTCGATGGTGCTGGATTGGCGGTGCGAATCGAAGAAGGAGGGCGAATTGTGCGGATGAATCCGCCCGGCTCTGGTCGACAGCGGATCGAGATTCTAATGGAACCGAGTATTTTTCGTGCGGCTGCCGTTGAGACTCGTACGGTGTGCATCCCGGTGGCTGCCAGCGCATTTCTGGAATACATCGCGGCGGCCGGTGGCGAATTTTTTTCCGCCCAAGGCCCTCTCAGCTACCAGCAGTGTGACT
>QWQJ01000004.1 GCA_003670865.1 Planctomycetota bacterium
AACCAATGGAAGTCCACGGGAATAGCCTACCCTCGTTTAGCTGCCTCTGGTGACCTTTTGTTAACAGGAAACGTGTCACAGCCAATCCGTGGATTTGTGGTTGGCTCCACGATTCATAGTGGAATCACACCGCTGCACTTTGAGGGTGTTATGCGCTCCCCGACCTTCACTTTGGAAAAGCGGTATCTCCACGTTCGTGTAGCTGGTCGCCGCTCAAAGGTGAATCTGATGGTGGATAATTTCATCATGATCCAAGGTCCAATCTTCGATGGTGTTGAACTAAATCTGGATACCGACCAATATCAGTGGCGTACGATTGACACCCAGTTTTGGCCCAAGCGTGAAGCTTACTTTGATGTGATGGACAGCCCCATGCCGTCTGTAACGCAGGGTGCACCGCTCGACAGGACGGTGGATGGCTGGGCAGCCCTCGATGGATATGTCTTGAGCGATTCCCCTTCAGCTCCCCGCGATAAGACGAACCCGTTATCCACTCAGGCAACTAGCGAAATCAGAGCGCAGCTAATAACGTTAGCAGGCACTTTTGGTAGTGGTGGAGCCTTCAGTGCTTCAGACGGACCAGGACTTGCGGTTTTAGACCAGCTTGCACGAGGCGGCCGATTATCTGTGCCAAGTTTAGAGCCGATTGCACAGCAACTGTCCGCGATAGAAGCACGCACCCCGACCGCGGACCGTTCACCGGGGATGACTGACGGTACCTTAGGCACCGATGAAAAGGTCTTTATACGCGGTAACCACCGTGCTCTTGGTGAGGTGGCTCCCCGTTTACAACTCGCTGTTACCTTTACTGAAAACAAGAAGTTAGAGCCAGCAACGGGTAGTGGCAGAGCAGAGTTCGCCAAGCTTATAACAGACCCGAGCCATCCTTTGACCGCACGTGTTGCTATTAACCGGCTATGGCATCATCACTTTGGAGCTGGAATTGTGCGTTCAGTGGACGACTTTGGTATTAATGGTGAACGGCCAAGCCACCCACAACTTTTAGATTGGCTTGCCAGTGAGTTTGTCCGGGTGGGTTGGTCATTCAAGAAGATGCATGCCAAGATTGTGATGTCTGAGACTTACTGCCAGCGTAGCGACGCACGTCCGGTGCAAGCATTGAAAGTTGATCCCAATAATCGTCTGTTGTGGAAGTTTCCCGTGAGACGGTTAGAGGCAGAGGCTATTCGAGATAATTTACTGGCTGTATCAGGCACATTGAATACGAAGATGTATGGTCCGTCTGTTTTTATAAATTTGGACCCTGGTACAGACGGCCGTGGTCTTCCTCCGAGTGGTCCGTTAGACGGAAATGGTCGGCGCACCATTTATATGGGTGTACGCAGGAATTTCATGTCGACATTTTTCCAAGCCTTTGATATGCCGACCCCGTTCACCTGTATTGGCAGGCGAACGACGAGTAATGTTCCTGCGCAGGCTTTGGCGCTTATGAATAGCCCTTTTGTCAGAGAAATGGCGAACCGATGGGCTGACGTTCTCATGAAGGTACCGTCAGAGACACGGCTAGATGTTGCCTATACGTCTGCATACGGCAGGCTCCCAACGGCTTCCGAGCGTGGCTTAGCAGACGAATTTCTTGGAGCTTCTAAGGACGACGTAACCGTGTGGCGTGACTTATGTCATGTCATGTTTAACGTCAAGGAGTTCATTTTCATCCGCTAAGCGGAGATTTGGGGTAATAGCATGCTTGAGGGTTGTAATAACTTTGTGACGCCGGTTTCGCGGCGTGAAATGCTGGGGCGAGTTGCGAACGGGTTTGGTGCGTTAGCGATGGCGGGTCTCCTAACTGACGAAGCAGCGCGTGCATCCAGCTCGGGGCAAGTCTTGCCAAAACTACACCACAAAGCTCGTGCAAAGCGCGTTATATTTTTGTACATGGACGGTGGCCCTAGTCAAATGGATACGTTTGACCCCAAACCTCGCCTAACGCTTGACCACGGTAAGCCACTCCCCATGAAAGTTCCCGTGACGCAGTTTAATAGCAATAACAACCTATTGAAATCACCGTGGGAGTTCAAGAAGTATGGTCAAAGTGGTATAGAAGTCAGCGAACTCTTTCCTGAAATAGCCACGTGCGTTGATGACATGTGTATCTTGAGATCCATGACCAGTAACTTTCAAGAGCATACGAATGCAAATTACTTTTTGCATACCTGTAACGGAAGTCAAGGTCGGCCAAGTATGGGTGCATGGGTCAACTATGGACTTGGCTCAGAGAGTCAAAACCTACCTGGATTTGTGGTCCTCTCAGGTGGACTCATACCGCCAGGGGGTGCAGATTGCTTTGGTGCTGGATTCCTCCCCGCTACTTTTCAAGGGTCGCTCTTTAAGGCGGGTGCGAAGCCTGTCTCCAACTTAGAGCGCGGGGAAGCGTCTGATATCGAACAGCGGAAAAAGTTGGCATTATTAAAAAAGTTAGATTCGGGTGTGCTTGGTACGACGGGTAACTCTGGCGCGGTAGAGGCAGCAATCAAGAATTACGAACTGGCATTTAAGATGCAAACGGCTGTACCCGATTTGTACGACCTTCGCGGTGAAACGGAAGCAACAAAGCAACTGTATGGGTTGGACCATGCGTACGGTCCAACCCGTACTTTTGGGACGCAGTGCCTCATGGCCCGTCGGCTTATTGAGCGTGGTGTACGCTTTGTGGAGTTGACTTGCCCGGGAACCGGACATGACCGCTGGGATCAGCACGGTAATTTGAAGCGTGGCCACGAGGACAATGCGCGGGCGGTTGATAAACCGATCGCCGGTCTGCTAAAGGACTTAAAAGCACGGGGGATGCTGGAGGATACCTTGGTACTTTGGGGTGGTGAATTCGGCCGTACACCGATGGCGCAAGGGTCAGACGGCCGCGACCATAATCCTTTTGGCTTCACGATGTGGATGGCTGGGGGCGGTGTTAAGGGTGGTACGACCTACGGTGCGACAGACGATTGGGGCTATTATGCGGTAGAGAATAAGATGGAAATGTACGACTTGCACGCGACAATCCTTCATCTTTTGGGCGTGGACCATACCAAGCTGACGTATCGCTTTGGTGGCCGTGATATGCGCCTAACGGATGTACATGGCATCGTGCATACCAAGATTTTGGCGTAGCTTTACAAAATCGGACAGGGTAGTTTCCGGTCCCTTAGGTCGCATCACGTTAAATCATGGAGCCGAAACTGGAAAGCGGTTTTCGCTCGGGCTGGTCTGTTACCGTAAATGGTTCCCACCGGTAACATTAGATTCCTAACTAGGATTCAAGATGAAGAAGTCTCGTTTTAGCGACGTGTAAATTGTACAAATCTTGTCGTCGGTCACCGGCGGTGCCACCGTACGTGACGTTTGCCAAAGCCATGGAGCGAGTGAAAACACGGTCTACACGTGGTAGCACAAAACGTCTGGAATGGAACCGGAGGACATTCGTAAGCTCAAAGATCACCAGGCAGAGAATCAGTCGCTGAAGCAGATTGTTGCGGGTCGAGCCCTGTTACTCGAGGCAGGATAGACGCCATTACGAAAAAACGGTCAATGGCCTCCGGCCGAAAGCCAGGTGTGTGCTTCCTGATTTCCGTTGGTTTATCCAATCGCAAAGCATGTCAGTTCGTCAGTATTACACAGCGAGGCCGTGATGTGCCTTTGAAAGGCAAAGGAGATGACCGTTTGAAGGAATCCGTGCCGTGCATCTATCCTAGCTATCAGCGTGGTTATCATGTCTCTTGATTTGAATCTCTGAAATATGTTTCTTGGCATCAGCATCCAGAGGACATACCGCTGCTTGAAGGAGCTACGCTTAGGCAGAGTCAAGCGCTACCGAAAGAAGCGAACTGGAACGCCAGTTCCATAGACCGCACCGATTTAGAACGATGGTTGGATGATTGACATCATCCAGAGCAGCTCCATGAATGGCACCAAGCTCCGGATTTTGAGCATTGTTGATGCATTCACCAGGGAGTGCCTGGCACTTGAGATATTAACCCGTATCAATGCAAACACGGTTAGGAGTGACCTTAGCCACCTCTTTACGAACAGAGCTGTTCCAGGTTTTCCACATAGCGCCATTGGATGTGAGTTTATTGCCAGATCACCGGCGATGCTGCTGCAGGGAGCAAAATGGTCGGCCCGTTTTATCCTCCTGGCAAATCATGGCAAAATGAGTTCATAAAATCGTTTCACTCAACACTGAGACGTGACCACTTGGATGTCAAAGTGTTTTTTAATCTGTTGGATACCCAGCTCAAAACAGGCATTTACAGAACGATACCAACTGGGTGAGACCAAACTCGGCACAGGGCTACAAAGCACCAGCCGATGTTGCAACAATGAAAGCCGGATCCCTAACGGTGCCATCTGGGTTACCAAAAGGGGACAGACCAGGGCTGAAAGGCTTTCAAACACAGCTAAGGAAACGTCGTCTACGATGGCCTGATTCCATCTGTTGTGCTAGTTCCTGAGACTCCTCGGCGCCTGTTCTGCGGGTGATTCCTTGGTCATCCCTTCAATCCCCGTCATACTCTGCGGCAAACAGGGAATTTTTGGATTTTATGGGAAACGGGATTGTTGGCTTTATTAGTTGCCAAATCGCCTTGCTTACAACCGACGCATTGACGCTGTCTACCTGATTCCAGTTCATCTTTCCACATGCGATCGCCAGCGTTTTCGCGTCCCCTTTGAGGGTTGCTACCTTGGAGTTCATCTCGTCTAATGGTATTTTGTTCATGCGAACTTTATAGGGCCGCATATCAGGTTTTTTATTGAAGCATGCGGTGAGTGGTGTGGCCGTCGCATCAAAGCGATTCATGGGTTTCAATCCTAGCACCAGCTCAATCGTACGGAGGAAAGACGGGTGATTGTATTGCTGGGAAACAGTCGTATGACGCTTGGTGTATGCAGAAATACACAGAGCGGTCGTTCTATGACCATCAACATGGTCCAGTCCCAGTTGTGCGTCATCTTCAATGACTAAAATGAGTGTTTTGGCCCAGAATGGAGAATGGGACAGGCGTTCTACAATTCTGCCAAGTGCCAAGTCATTATCTGCCACGGTGGCGCGAGGTGTAGGGCTCACATCACTAGTCCCGCTGGTATGGTCATTGGGCAGAAGTAAGATACTCAGATTCGGCATTGTGCCTATGGCTTCGAAGCGCTCTAAATCTTTGATAAAGAGATCGGCACGCCACTGATCTGGTACAGAGTTTGGGAAACCAATGTAGTTTGGGTGAAGATAAGGTCGCAGTGTTGCGTTGTCTGTTCCGGATGTAATTGTATAGTTTTTAAAGCCTTTTTTGTAGTCCTTCCAAATTTCAGCAAAGCCTCCCACTTTGCCAGTTAGCGTGTTAACAATGCTTGGTTTGTTTACAAACTCACCGTATACACGAAGCGACTTACCTGCCTTTATGGCTGCATTCCACAAAAATCCCCGTGGTGAGTAGGCCAGCGGGTCACCTCCATCATAGGGATACGATCTGCTATGCGCCGCATAATTCTGTTCAATATAGCCGTTGCCCATCGCAGATACGGCCCATTGGTGGCCGTCTGCTGAGTTAGTCCCACTCGCATAGGTATTATCAAGAAGTACAAATTCTCGTGCTAATGCATGATGATTGGGAGATACATCCTCCGGAAACAGACAGAGCTTTGGATCGCCATTCCCGCCCGGCATGTCGCCTAACAATGAGTCGTACGTCTGATTTTCCTTGATGATATAGACGACATGATCAAACACGGAGGGTTCACCGACACGGTCGGGTATGGGCTGCGGGTTCACAAGTCGCGGCAGACGATCCACGGACACTTTGGATTCCCAACGGTTGTTGATAGCAACCCGCCTTGTATGACCTATCAAAGCTTGGTTTGTGCTTAGTGAATCTGGGATCACTTGGA
>QWQJ01000146.1 GCA_003670865.1 Planctomycetota bacterium
ATTTGGAAATCCCATCAGCCCGCCCTTGGTGCGCATCGTCCCAAAGCGGGCAAAGCGACCGGTGATGAGCTTATGGGGATAGATTTGGTGTCCGGTGTCCCAGATCAGACGGTCGCGGCTGAAATCAAAAACGCGGTGCAATGCCAGACAGAGTTCGACAACGCCGAGATTCGAAGCGAAGTGGGCCGTGCGGGTGGCAGCTACCTCGCAAAGCGCGCGGCGCATTTCAGCCGCCAGTTGCTCAAGCTGGTCGCTCGACAGGCCCTGCAAATCGCGGGGCGAGAGAATGGACGAAAGAATGTCGGACATTGTGAAAAGTATGGTCCTACGAATCAAAACCTAATGGTCGCGAGCCACAATCCATTCTGCCAGCCGACTGAGTTCTCCGGCCGAATCACCCATTTCTGTCAGGGCGGCAACAGCCTCCCGGGCCAGAGATTGCCCTCGGACACGACTGGCTTCGAGACCAATAACCGTCGGGAAAGTCAGTTTTCCACGCTGAGCATCCTTGCCAACCCGCTTGCCCATGGAAGCCTCCGTGCCCTCTGCGTCGAGAATGTCGTCGGCAATTTGAAACGCCAAACCAAAAGCGTGTCCGTAGGCGGCCAATTTCGCCAGCCCGGCAGGCTGGGCTCCGGCCGAGAGGCCGCCCAGTTGGAGCGAGGCTAAAAAGAGTGCACCTGTCTTGCGGCGGTGGATGCGTTCAAGCCAGCAGAGTTGGTCAGCGGCCGGGGCCACTGAGATATCGGGAATCCAGCCTCGCTCTAGAGCCAGATCGTCGGATTGGCCGCCCACAAGTGCCTCGGCACCGGCCGCGCGGGCCAGCACAACACAGCCACGGGCCACCCATGCCGGTGCCATCATCTGGTTTGCGAGTGTTTCAAAGGCGAGGGCTTGCAGAGCGTCTCCTGCCAGAATTGCTGTGGCCTCATCGAACGCCCGGTGGCAGGTCGGTCGTCCACGCCGCAGGTCATCGTCGTCCATCGCTGGAAGATCGTCGTGTACGAGCGAATACGCGTGAATCATTTCCACGGCAACGGCGGCGGCGGCAGCGTTTTCCCACTGGTTCTCAGCACCATAGCAAGCGTCGGACGCCCACAGCACAAGAGCCGGCCGAAGACGTTTGCCCGGAGCCAGCAGCACGTATCGCATCGCTTCGAGCAAGCGGGGAGAAGCCGCCGGGGAAAGCTCCAGAGCCTTTTCCAAACGGGGTTCAATAAAATCTTTTACTCGCCCCAAAGACTGCGAGACGGCAGCATCAAGGCCGGCCAGATCCGAAGCGCTAGGCATGCGACAACTGGCCATAACCATTCCTTGTCCTTGCAGTTGGGTGGAGATACGACATCCGACGAGACAGTCATCACAGCCATGGCTCATGCAAAGCCGCCCATGCCAACTCAGCAGAGCGTCTGAAAACCCTTCAATGAAAAAGTCGATCTCGCTTACAGCTTCAAAGCTTAAACGCTCCCAGACCCATCGTCCATCCCGGGCAGGCGTTTGGACCGCGAAGTTTTGCCGACCGAACGGGCCGCACTACCCGCCGAGGATCGCGTTAGAGATGATTCAGATCGTTGTTGTTCCGCACCGCCCTTATCGGCGGAAACATGCGCGGCGTCGGCCGTTTGCCTGGCCAGCGGGCCGATCACGAAGGGATCAAGGATTGGCTGGCCCTCCTCGTCCACTCGGGTAAGCACGCTGACGCGTTGTTCGGCATGTGACAGTTCATCGTGCAGCCGTCGCAGGATTGCCACACCCTGTTCGTAGGCCGTGATTGATTCAGACAATCCCAACCCACCCGACTCCAATCGACTGACGATGTCGCTCAGTTGGGACAGGCCTGTTTCAAACGAGGGCTTCTGGGTTGTGTTTAACGGCACATCGACCGACTCTTCTTCAGAGTGTAGTTCATTCTCCAAGGGCATCGCTTGAGGTCCTCTCTACACGGCTCCACAGACATCCATCCGCCAGTTGGGTGACGAGGGTCGCGCCGTTATCCACGCCAATTGTTGAACGCAATGGCAGATGAACGCCACTTCCGTTGCTAGTTTTTACCAGAGATGTAACGGAGTAGCCTCTCGCGAGGAGCTGGAGCGGACTGCCTGCTTCGAGGCGACCGACGGCAGATCCTAAGCGTTCGCGGCCACGCTGGATCACAGCATTGGCCAACCGATTGCAGCGGGCGGCATGCTGCTCCAGCAGGGTGCGACGATCGCGGACCAACTGGCTAGGATCGGTGAACGTGCGCGAACGGGCAAGCCCACTGATCCGATCGCGAGCGGTGCGGATTCGTCGCAGCAGGCCCATCTGAAGTCGCTGCCCAAGTGAATCACAGAGGGTGGAGAGTTGTACGCCGTCGGGCGAAACTTGCACAGCAGCATCGGTGGGCGTCAGTGCCCGCAGATCGGCAGCCAGATCCGTCAGTGAAACATCGATCTCGTGACCAACTCCCGACACAATCGGAATCGGCGAAGCGGCCACGGCCCGCACCAGTACCTCCTCGTTAAAGGCCCACAAATCCTCCAGGCTGCCGCCCCCCCGGACCATTGCAATCACATCCACTGCAGGTTTGATGCAGGCTGCTGCAGTGATGGCCCAAGCCAATTCTTCCGCCGCCCCAGCCCCTTGCACGCGGGATGGCACGACGATCACTTCTGTCGATCGCCAACGCGAGAAAAGCGTTTCCAGAAAGTCGGCAATCGCTGCGCCCGTAGGGCTGGTGATCAGGGCGATGCGGTGCGGAAATGTTGGGATCGGGCGTTTTCGCTGCGGTGAAAAAAGTCCCTCTTGCTCGAGCGCCGCGTGCAGTTGTCGCAGGCGGGCTTCCAAAGCCCCCGTGCCGATTGCGTGCAGCCTGTCGATCGTGAGTTGGTAGGTGCCGCGAGGCGGATACACTTCCAGTCTACCGTGGCAGACAACCTCCAAGCCATCCGCTGGCTCAATCGCAAGCGACTGCCGAGTGCCCCGCCAAATCACAGCCCGCAACAGGGCCGTATCGTCCTTGAGCGTTAGATAGATGTGGCCCGATGCAGCCTTGACCAGATTTGAGATTTCTCCCGCCACCCACGCATCGGCAAAGCGCGACTCAACATGCTCCTTGACGCGGGAGGTAAACTCCGTGACGCTCAAGGCCTCCGCAGGTGGCTTCTGGCAGTCGTTCAGCAGTTCCTCGCTCATGGGCTCGCTCATAGGTTTGATGGACTGATAGTCTAGCAGTAGTCCACCTGCGGCGAAGTCAGCTTGTTTCAGCGACTGCAAAAAATTGTTCCTAAACTTATCTTGTATCATTCTGAGAAGTTGAGATGAATCGCCCATCCACCGTCACAGACGCGGCACTCCAAAGCGGCCCACCACGCGGGGCGCTGTTGGTGATTTTTCTGACCGTTTTTATCGACTTGCTGGGCTTTGGCATTGTCTTGCCTGTGATGCCTCGACAGGCCGAACCCTACCTTCTGGCCATGGGCCTTTCAGAGGCTGCCCGCGGGGGGATGATTGGCGTGCTGTTTTCAGTTTTTTCGCTGATGCAGTTTTTATTAAGTCCCGTCTGGGGCCGCATTTCTGATCGTGTGGGCCGGCGGCCAATGTTGCTCTTGAGCCTCGCTGGCTCGGTCGTTTTCTATGCCCTCTATGGCTTTGCGGGCACGTTGTCGCTTGACCAGGCATCCCTTGCCATCGGCCTGATGCTCTTGTCGCGGATCGGGGCCGGTATCGCTGGCGCCAGCGTCGGCACAGCGGCCGCCGTCATTGCTGATTGCACAACACCGGAAAAGCGGGCCAGCGGTATGGCACTGATCGGCATCGCCTTTGGTGCTGGCTTTACGCTCGGACCGCTGATCGCCTACTTCGGTCTGGCAATCTTTAAGGACCAGCCATGGGGCGTGGGAGCGCTGGCGTCGCTCCTCTCGCTTGTGGCACTGCTGATCGCCTTTTTTGTTTTCCAGGAGACACGACGGCCCGGTATCCGCTCGGCAAAAGATTTCTTTTCCTTTGGACAGACGACCGCCGTGCTGGCAATGCCAACGGTCGGCATCTTAGTGCTGGTCTATTTTTTGTCGATCTTTGCCTTTGCTAACTTTGAAGCCACGCTGGCGCGGTTTACGGAGGAAGCCTTTAAGATGGACAACAACGACAACTTCCTTGTCTTTGCCTTCATTGGCGCGGTGCTGATGGTGGCCGGCGGCCTGTACCGCCCCCTAGCACAGCGGCTTCCCGAAACACGACTGCTGGCCACGGGAGTTTTCTTGATGCTGCTGGGCCTTGGAAGCCTAGGGGGCATTGCCTGGCTGTTGTCGGGGAACACGGCAGTCGACGCGGGCAGTGCAGCGGCCGTTTCCTCACTGATTCGCTCGAGTTTTTATCTAGCAGCGGCGGTCTCTGTCGTGGGCTTTGCATTTGTAAACCCCTCGGTTTCTTCGCTGGTTTCTAAGCGGGCCGATCCAACGCGGCAAGGCGAGGTTCTCGGTGTCAATCAATCATTTGCCTCCCTTGGCAGAATCCTCGGGCCGTTTCTCGGATCGGTGCTTTTTTCGCTCCATGGGTCGCGAGCGCTACCATACATGGCTGCCGTTGGAACGCTTCTGGTGGTGACGATGCTGCTGCCCCGTATTTGGCAGCGGCCGTAGCCACTGGCCGTCGTTTTTTGAGCCGGATTTGCCCCTCTCATTCTCTCCACAACACCTCACGCACTGATGATGATGCCAGTTCAACCACACGCGTTGCCACCGCCGCCGTGCCCGTTGCCCGCTTGGCTGGCCTCTCAAAGGGCGATGGGCGTGCTCGTAGTGGGCCATGGCACGGCAGATACGATTGGGGCTGAGGAAACGCATACGGTCACGCAGCTGGTCGCAAACATGCTGCCGGGTGTGCCGGTGGAACTCGGTTTTTTGGAGGTCATCGGGCCTTCGATAGGCCAGTCGCTGGCGCGGCTTGCGGAGCGGGGATGTCGGGAAGTGATGGCCGCCCCGCTCCTGCTGTTCACAGCAGGACATGCCCAGCAGGATGTTCCCGACGCTTTGCTAGCAGGTGCTCGCGAGGCCAACCTACAGGTTGGGCAAGCAGACGCACTCGGCTGCCATGAGCACATCATCCAACTGGCCCGCCAGAGGCGTTTTGAGGCCCTCTCGGCTCTGCAAGCGATTCCTGCTGCGGCAACAGTGCTCATGATGGTGGGTCGGGGTTCAAGTGATCCTGCCGCTTTTCGGCAGTTACTCGACTTCACGACGGCCACGCTGACGGCCACAGAACAATCACCTGAAAGCGAAGCCCACCCGGGCAGAATTGAACTGGGCTTTGTGGCGGCCGCACGCCCCACGCTCACCGAGGCGACTGCCGCTGCAGCGAGACCAGCAGGCTTTTGGGAGACTCACGATAGAAAATCAACATCCTTTTGGAAACCTTTTGGGGCGTTTGTCCGTAGAATGGTTTCAAGGAGAGAATTTTTGATTCCAACGCGGCGCGTGATTGTGCAACCGCACCTGCTCTTTCGGGGGCATGTGCAAGAACAGGTGGCCAAAGCTGTTGCAAAAGCCCGAGTAGAGTATCCAGCCATCGAATGGGTGGAAGTCGGTCGACTGGGGCCCAATGAGA
This sequence comes from Planctomycetota bacterium, assembly GCA_003670865.1. GTDB lineage: Bacteria > Planctomycetota > Planctomycetia > Pirellulales > UBA1268 > BAIKAL-G1-2R. The sequence goes on from QWQJ01000146.1 coordinate 5,584, forward strand.
TGGTGGCACAGGCTCTGGTCGCTCGCGTTGTGCAGGCGATCGGTGAAAGGCGTCCCTTTTTGGGTTTAAAAAACCTCTCGCCAGAAATGGCTTAAATCGTCACAATGGATCAGCGGTCGTTGCCTTTAGCCTCGCGGCGTGTTTAAAACTGCTTTTCAATAGTGTCTCTCCTTTAGGAAGGAATCAATCGCGTGAACGGTCAGAGCCTCGCCACTGCCACGAATTCTATTCAAAACACTATGCTTACGCTTCGGAAGCCTCTCCCGTCTCGGCCAAACCGATGGGCTGCGTGGCTTTTGTCGGCCGTGCTAGTCTTTTGTTGGATTGGGTCGAATGCTGCCCGATCTGAACAGCCCCCGACCGCGGCGGCTGTAGAAAAGACGCCCTCGGCCCTGGCTGCTCTTGCCAAGCCCGGCCCCAACGATCGACAGATCACGCTGGCGGTGAAAAGCTATCTCGAACGGGAGCATTTCCTGCGTCGACCAGTCGACGATGAGATTGCACGCCGCTGGTTTGGCATCTTTCTCGAAGCCCTCGACCCAATGAAGATTTACTTTATTCAAAGCGACATCGATGCTTTTATGCAAAAACGTGACTCGCTGGATGATCTTGTGAAAAAAGGGGATGTGTCTTTTTCCTACGAAGTCTTCAACCGATTTCTCCAACGGGTGGATGCTCGGATGCCCCTCATAGAAAAACTGATTCTAGCACCCCAAGACTACGCCAAGCCGGAGACGATGGTGATCGACCGCGAAGATACGAAGTGGGCCGCCAACGAGGCGGAGTCCGAGGACAATTGGCGGAAGCGGATCAAATACGACCTGCTCGTTCAGAAGATGGAAAAAACGCCACTTGACGAAGCCCAAGAAAAGCTAGTCCGTCGGTACCGCAGCTTTGCCAAACGCATGCACCAGATGAATGCTGACGAACTGCTGGAAACCTATCTCTCCTCACTGACAAGTTGTCTCGATCCGCATACGAGCTTTATGTCGCCGGGCACCCTAGAAAACTTCGAGATCGGCATGCGTCTACAACTTGACGGCATCGGCGCCTCGCTGAAGGGCGAAGACGGCTTCACAACGGTTGCCGAACTGGTGCCTGGGGGAGCAGCAGATAAGGATGGCCATCTGCAAAAAAAGGACCGCGTGATCGGGGTCGGGCAGGGGGCTGAAGGCGAAGTGGTCGATGTGGTTGACATGAATCTCAATGAGGTTGTCAAACTGATTCGCGGCAAACGCGGCACGATTGTTCGATTGAAGGTCATTCCTGTCGGCCAAACAGTGCCGAAGATTTACGACATTACGCGGGCCAAGATCGAACTCAAAGACAGTGAGGCCCGGGGAGAACTCATTGAAGAGGGAAAGAAGCCTGACGGCATGCCCTACCGCATAGGAGTGATCAACCTGCCGAGCTTTTACATGGACATGGCAGGTGCTCGCCAAGGCCAAGCCGAGTACAAAAGCAGCACCCGCGATACAAAGCGGCTGCTTGATGAATTTCGCCAAAAAGACGTTGATTGTATCGTGCTCGACCTCCGCAATAACGGCGGTGGATCCCTGCCAGAATCGATCTCGCTGACGGGACTCTTTATTGATACAGGTCCGGTCGTGCAGATCAAGGATGCCGACAAACGCATTCAACAATACGACGACGTTGACCCCGGAGTATCGTGGGACGGGCCGCTGGTGGTGCTGACGAATAAATTTAGCGCAAGTGCCAGCGAAATTGTGGCGGGAGCCATACAGGATTACCGCCGCGGCCTGGTGATTGGTGACAACGCCACTCACGGTAAGGGGACCGTCCAGAGCCTCCTCGACCTTGGGCGGCAACTCTTTCAACGCCTGCCGAATGCCCCATCGCTCGGTGCGATCAAGATCACGATGCAACAGTTTTATAGACCGGCCGGACAGAGCACTCAATTGGAAGGCGTGAAGAGCGACGTGGAACTGCCGAGCATCACCACGCACCTGCCGGTTGGTGAATCGGATCTAGACCATGCCATTGCGTTTGACAAAGTTCCGTCCGCGACTTTTAAGTCGAGCGGCCGTGTTTCAGACGCAATGTTGAAGTCGCTCCGCGACAACTCGAACCAGCGGGTTGCCGAAGATGAAGATTTTCGCAAAGTAGTAAAAGACATTGCACAGTACCAAAAACGTAAGAATGAAAAAACAGTATCACTGATCGAAACAGAATTTTCACGGCAGTGGAACGAGGGCAAGTCGGCAGAGGACGAAGAGAAAAAGTTGGAAGAGTCAATTGATCCGAAACGGCCTGTTGTGAAGCGTGATTTTTATTTCAAAGAGGTAATGAATGTGACGGTCGATTATCTCAGCAGTCTGGCTGGCGGTGTTGCTGGGCTCGCACGCACAACTCCACCAACTCAGCAGGTCGTGCCAGAGTCTGTGCCGGCCCTGCAATAGCACGATCGCCTGAGAGAGGACGCCTGTTCGGAATCGGAAAAACGCAAGAGTTTATTGGCGTAGAATTGCCGTCAAACCCTGTAAGGAATCGGGGTATGCCAGTGGGATGGCGTAGTCGCGAAACAAGAGCGAGGGGTCGATGCGTTTGTCAGCGCCCCTCGTCCGCGGAGCGATTGGATCCCAGGTGGGAAGTGGACTCTTTGCAAGCATCGCTAAGTGCCCGTACCATTCCCGTCGCCTCAAAGGCACACCATCGGAGACAACGTAGAGCGGCCGGGGTAAAAAATGCTGGCCAGGCCCCAGAGTTTCCAAGCTTTTACTCGTTGATCCTTTTTCATTCGACGCTACAACGCAGACAACACTCGCTGCATCATCAACGTGAATCAGATTGAGCCAGCTCTCAGGATCGGCTGGGATCGGTTTTCCAGCTTGAAGATCAGCCCAGCGAGGCAGTCGGCCGGGGCCGTACAATCCGGCAAATCGCAACACAACCCCCGGCCCCAACCGATGGCCTCGCAGCAGATTCTCCGCATCAAGGAGGACCCGCCCGTTTTCACGAGTCGGTTGGGCGGGGGTTTGCTCGTTGATGATTTTTCCATCTTCATCTCCCCAGACGCCCGTAGAACTGGAGAAAATTACCCTCGGCTGGCCAGAGAGAACACCGAGCAGTCGCGAGAACCCCTCAATGTGGATGTCGCGGTGGCTGGCGTTTCCAACCCGATCAAAGCCGACCGACCAAAAGAGAGTGGCCAGATCACCAACCTGTGAAAACATGGATAGGTCGCCGGGCACGCTGACGTCGGCAACGATTGGTTCGATACCGGCTTGGGCCAGTTGGTCGGCTCGCTGGGGCGTTCGGGTGACGCCAAAAACACGAGCCCCATCGGCCAGCCAACGAGCAGCAACACGCATGCCTAGGTAGCCGCATCCGACCACCAAGCGCGAAGGCCCCTTTCGTGAAGAAGATGTTGCCCCTAGCAATCCTGTTTCTGGCACTTGAAAGGAGGTGTGAGGAAGAGCGCTTGTCAAGCGTTGAGGGCTCCGGGATGGACGTTGCCAGGGGTAGGAAAAACGCCCGTTGCGGCTGAAGATTCAATCCACGCCGTAAGCACGATTTGGGCCGCCAGTGCGTCCGTGCGGGCTTTTTTCTTTTTCCGAGAGAGGCCTCGGCCCGTCATCAGCCCAACTGCTTCGATTGAACTGTATCGCTCGTCATGGAAAACAACCGGTCGGTTGGTTGCCGTTGATAACCATCCTCCAAAGCGTTCCACTTCAAGAGACATCTCACTGTCGCGACCGTCTGCGTGAACGGGTAGCCCAACGACGAAGCCGACAATATCTTCCGCTGCGACCAGCGTGCTATAAAAACAGGCCTCAACAATGGCATCACTGCCCGGATGGCGAACTGCGAACGGGCTTGCCACAATCCGCTGGGCATCGCAAATCGCAATGCCGATGCGTTTGCGACCGTAGTCGATGCCTGCCACGCGTCCCGAAGGAATCACACAGCAGGCGGTTTGCAGAGGGTCGCTTGTCATAGAGGCTCTGGGGTTATGGGGATCATGGACTCAAGCGATCGGTGGGACTTGCTGGATTGAGAGCGGGAACGCCTGGCTGATCTGGCTGCACTGCGGCAGGCTGAGGACCTAACGGCTCCCCGAAGCGGCCCGTTTTCAGAAACGCTACCGTCGCCCGCTGGACCGCGTCATTGCGCATCATTGCAGCATGCCGAACCGGCACGAGCAAGAAATCGTCGGCACCTTCTAAGTGAGTCTCGGCCACTCGTACGACCGCATCGTCATCCCCTTCCAGTAGACCGCTGAAGCCGCGATCATCTCCCTTGCCACCGGCCAGAATTCCGATCGGGCAATCGGGCACGGCCAGATCGCGAGCAACTTCATTCCAATTCAAAACCAAGTCACGAGCAGCGCCATTGGAGAGGGCTGCCAACACCCAGATCTTCGACACCATTTTCGCCAGTTGGGAACCCTGATTGGGCGGGCCCAACATTACCATCCGCTCGATCCTGGCCAGATCATGGGCCGGTGCCAATCCCATCCAGCGACGCACAACAATGTTGCCGAGGCTGTGGCCTACAAAGCTGATCCGATTGGCCTCTGGCAATCCTGCGATCACACTAGCTAGGGAGTTGGCGTGTTCGGTAATCCCAACCTTCGGACTAGCGTATCCAAACGATACAATCGTGGCATCTAAGTGATTTCGCAAGAAATCGACCAAGGGACGCATCGAACGGCGACTCTCACCGAGACCGTGTAAGACAATCACCGTCGGGCCGCGGACGACCGGCATCTGGCCTGCCTGCTCAAGCGCGGTAAAGGCTTCTAGGCAGATGTCGCGAGTGCCCTCTCGCACAACACAGTCGCGATCATCGAGGATGCGACAGTCGAAGCTATTGGGACGCTGCTGCAATCGCCATTCGTGACGCACCAACTGATCTGACCACTCCATCGAGTCAGCTGTTTTGTGCAGCGACACGATCCACGCACTATCACCAGAGAGTACCTCCTTGCGAGGTGTTTCAGGAGTCACGTGCTCGGAATCGTCAGGGCTAACTTCCGAGGCACTCTGACGCTTAGGGATCACTGCCATGCAAGCCAGCACAGCTAGGCAGCACAGCGTGGCACGCGAGCCGAGGTAAAAATACCGCTTGCAGCGATACATTAGGAAAGACTTCGCAGTTGCCAGGGAGTTCACAAAAATTCGTTCCATCCACGTTTTTCGAGTTCGGCCACCACACGACGAACAGCTTCCTCGTGGGCTCTGTCGGCCACAAGTGTGGCGTCTGGCGTGTGCACTACAAGCATATCCTCTAGGCCCATTGTGACGACCAAGTGATTATCGCCGGAGTGCACAATTGTGCGAATGGAGTCGATGCCAAGGTGTTTCCCGACGATCGTGTTCCCCTGTTGGTCGCTGCCTCGCTGGCGGGCCACGGCCGACCACCCCCCCAGATCGTCCCAGCCGAAGGGAGCTTCGATCACGACTACATCGCAAGCGTGCTCAAGCACTGCGTAGTCTATAGAAATCCCCTTTATGGCGGCAAACTCTGCCGCAAAGACCTGATCACGAGCGGGAGTATCCCAGGCAGCGGCAATTCGCTTGAGGTGCTCAAGGCATTCCGGTTGATGGGTTGCCAAAGCGTCAAGAATCGTTGCCGCCTTCCAGACAAAGATGCCTGCATTCCAGAGAAAGTTTCCCGCACCGAGGTATTCAGCAGCCACACTGGCCGGAGGCTTTTCACGAAATCGGGCGACTGTGTGAACAACAGCGTTCGCCACCCCTCCAGCACTTACGGTTTGCGGAAGCAGCATGCCCTGTTGGATGTAGCCGAAGCTTTCGGCAGGATAGGTCGGCTTGATGCCAAATGTGACCAGTCGTCCCGGCGAATCCTCAACGATTGCTGCCGCCTGACGGATCGCCTCGCGAAATTTTTCCTCAGGCGCAATCACATGATCCGAGGGCATCACCGCCATGATCGCATCGGGGTCGGACCGCGACACAAGCAAAGCAGCCAGCCCCACGCAGGGAGCGGTGTCGCGTTTGCAGGGTTCTCCGACCAGTCCAGCTTCCGGCACCAGCGGTAGTTGTCGACGCACGGCTTCCAGCAGCCGCGCGGCAGTCACAATCATGACCCGTTGAGGAGGCACCAGACCATCCAGCCGATCGACCGTCTGTTCCAGCAGCGTTCGCACACCAGCCAAGGGCAGCAGTTGCTTGGGAAGTGCCGCTCGGCTAGCTGGCCAGAATCGTGTTCCAGATCCACCGGCCATCACTATTGCATGCAGCATGATCCCGTCCTTTGTGAGTCTTTTGTCAGAGAGTTTATTTTGAGATTATTGTATGAAGTCCAACCTGCCGACAACCATTGGGGCGTCGATCAGCGTGCCGGGTGGAAGAAACTGCCCGATATCCTCTGCATCCAAGATGGCGGCCGAGTCGAGTTCTACAGCGATGCCATCCCGAACGGCAACGCCGGCTTTTGCCAGCACTCTGCAAGCGAATGCCTGCATCGCCGCGTGGACATGCTGAGGAGAGTCGCTGGCGGCACCACTAGGATTCTTCAGCGGCGCAAAACCATCTGCAGCGTCAATTTCAACAACGCAAACACGAGTGGCCTGCGGCATCAAATCGAAGATAAATCTCTCACACTTAATCGCATTAGGCCCTGATGGCACCTGCGGCCGGCCACGATCATCGACCCCACCATTCAAATGGGCAACTGCCTTCAAGGCCAGGTGGAGAGGTAGCGAGTCGCTGCGTGCAGCCATTCGCTGCAAAAATGAGATTGAAAACGCGTGCACCGCTATGCTACCCGCATACAACTTGAGCCCCCCCTCAGCCATTCGCTCCGCAGCCAGCGAGGCCGGCAAGTCGCTGTATTCAACCACTCGGTAAACGCCACCAGAGTGGACGACAACACCGACGCGTTCAGCCGGATCTTGCTTGCGGACCACTTGCGTAGAGAAATCGGCGTGGGCCAAGATATGGTAGCCGAGGAATTCACAATTGAGCGGCATGGCCAGCGGATTATCAACTTGAAAGCTCACGATCTGTTCCACACCGTGGCCCGAAAACCAGTCGAGACCGCCACATCGAGCCAAGGCTCCAAGCATGCCGCCATGACCATCGGGAGCCATGGCAATATGATCCGCAGCATCAAGGAGCAACTGTCCAGTGACCGCATCCAGAGCTGGCAAATCACGCTGCTGAAAAACCAACACCCCCGATCGATCATTGCCAGATGAGCAGTGGTCTTTTACAAACTGTCGAGTGAGCGTGTCGGTTGCTGAACTGGTCATGATCGCCAGCGGCACTTGAACGCCAAACCGGCGTCTGACCGCCGCTAACTTGCCTAGCAGCACTTCAAAAAGATTCTGCTTGGATACGGGCCCAATCGGATAGAGACCCTTGGGCTCGGCAGAGCCGAGTCGCGATCCCTGACCTCCGGCCACAAGAATCGCACCGATGCGACCGTCGACCAACGCCCGACTGCCACTGGCAATCGCCGCAGTTGGCGAAGGCTGATTGCTGGAGTTGCCGAGCCCTAAGCACGGTGGCGTGATGGCTGTGCCCAGATCGAAACCCGGATTGAGCACGGCTGGCACAACCGCATTTCGCTGAAACACAAGCCGTCGCATGTTTTCTAACTCAGCCCAATCGATCCCCTCAAGCTGCTGTGTGAAAGCTTGCTGGGCACCGGCGTCGAGCGTGTGCCATAGCCGCAGCACATGCAATTGGCCGGCCTGCTCAAGGCGCGTGCGCAAAGAGTTCAATGTCGCACCCATATCCAGAAGAAATAAGAAAGCAACGGAAAGCCAACAAAGATGACGGCGTAGGTAAAGAGGGATGTCCAGAGATGGTTTGGCCAGCGGGCCATAGTCACACTCTTATTCCTTGAACCGTTCCAGATGGGCAAAGATATCGATCGGGATTTCAAAGGCTTCTTCGGCTGGAGCATCGAGTCGGCATTCCACTCGCACGCCCCACGGGAGCACCTCGGCGGCTGCAACAATCGCTTCAACGCCATCGTATTGGGTTGTGACTGTCACTGTAGGAGTCTGGACAAACGGCGGGCAAAATCCGACATGGCCGTAGGCTGTGCGGGCTCCCAGAGGCACAGCCAAGCAGAGCCTGCCGCGCAGGCAGTCAACGCCACCGGCGAGTTGGTACCGCTCCAGACGTTGCTCCAGATGCCCAGGACAGTCGTCTGGCGCGCGTGGCTGGAATCGCGATTGAACGACCAGTTCTGCCAGAGTCTCAGGAGGGTGAATCGACTCGTGCAGACCCGCGCCCCGCTTGAGCGACCATCGCCATGGTGAGTCGATGGGTGAATGGTTCGTAGCACGCATCCGGCCAGCCAGCGGCCAAAGCAGAGCCGCCGTGGCTGCCAGCATTGTGAGCGTCGCCGTTACGGGATCGATAGACGAACTGCCACCGAACGGCAGGCCAACTGCGGACAGCGACAAGGTAAGACCAACACGGGAAAGAATTCTCACCCACAAGCCAGTCCCCGCGGCGGCAGATCGACTGGCAAAGATGCTGCTGACTAAAGCATCACTGACCGCAATCAGCACCACCCCAAAACCACACACAGCCAGCAGTCCCGTCGGCCCCGGCAGGTTCACGATCGCACCACAAAGCCGGCGCAGCACGAGCACGAAGCCGCAGGCAAACAGGGCAATTCCCACCAACAAACAAACCGCCCCAGCAATGAAATGCTCAAGCGTTCGAGTGTTTTTAAACGAGGCTACCCCGTTGAGCGGCATCAGCACTCAGCCCACCGCAACACTTGCCCCGGCCGCTTCTGCCAGAGCCTGAGCGCGGTCGGTCTGCTCCCAAGAAAAACCCTCGCGGCCGAAGTGACCGCCTGCAGCGGTACGCCGGTAGATCGGCCGACGCAAATCAAGGTAATCGATGATGCCTCTGGGCGTGAGCGTAAAAAATTCTCGCACCACTTCACAGAGTCGCTGGTCGTCAATCCGGCCAGTGCCCTCGGTGTCAACATGAACGCTGACCGGTTCGCTCACGCCAATGGCGTAAGCCAATTGCAATTCACAACGATCAGCTAGACCAGCAGCCACAATATTCTTTGCGACATGCCGTGCCATGTATGCGGCACTGCGATCGACCTTTGTGGGATCCTTTCCCGAAAACGCACCACCGCCGTGCCGGCCCCAGCCGCCGTAGGTGTCAACAATAATTTTGCGACCGGTGAGGCCGCAGTCGCCGTGCGGGCCGCCCACTACGAATCGACCCGTTGGGTTGATGTGGTAGGTAACGCTGCTGGTGTCGAGATCGGCAGGCAGCAGTGGATTGATGATCTTGTGTACGACGAAGTCATAAATTTCTTGATTGGTGACATGCGGCGCGTGCTGCGTCGAGATGACCACGGTGTCGACTCGTACCGGTCGATTGCCGTCGTATTCGATTGTCACCTGACTTTTAGAATCAGGACGTAACCAATCAACTTCTTTTTTTTGCCGAGCCTCTGTCAGCCGATTTAAAAGACGATGTGCCAAGGCAATCGGCAGGGGCATCAGCTCAGGAGTTTCATTGCACGCGTAGCCAAACATCAGACCCTGATCGCCAGCACCGATATCTTTTCCAGTGCTATTGTCCTCGTTGACTCCCATGGCAATGTCACCGCTCTGCTTGCCCACTGCGACAAGCACGGAGCATGTGTCGGCGGCAATACCCATCTCGTCATCGGTGTAGCCCACCGAACGAATGACATCTCGAACAACCTGTTGATAGTCGATGGTGCCTCGCGATGTGATTTCGCCAGCAATGACAGCGAGACCTGTTGTCACAAGTGTTTCGCACGCGACGCGACTGGTTGGGTCTTGCGCTAAATAGGCATCCAAAACACCGTCAGAAATCTGATCGGCCAATTTGTCGGGATGCCCCATGCTGACCGACTCACTCGTAAACAGATACTTGCCTTGTGCCACGGATGGTGCCTCGTGCTTTTAAAAATGGTGGGTGACAATACAAAACGGTGGACGGCGTCCACCTGCCTCTGCCGTACAGGATTATCAGGATTGGGGCACGCCGTGGCAACCTCATGTTCTCTCAGGAGGGGAGAAGAGCCTTTGGAGAATCAATCGGGCCGTAGATGCGGTAGCTCCCCGCTGGGCCGCGACCATCGCACCCGCTCGCTGCCCTAAACCATGAGCCCACTCCGGTTCACGCAAGCAGTGAGCCACAAAAGCTAACAACGCTGGTCCGTCAGCGACGACCTCTGCGGCACGAGCCTCAAGCAAGCGTTGCACTTCGTCCTGGAAGTTGCGGGTATGGGGACCGAAGGCTACGGCCGCACCGTAGGAAGCCGGTTCGAGCATATTTTGGCCGCCCCGCGTACCGTCGAGGCTGCCGCCCACAAAAGCAATCGTCGCCGTGCCCCACCAATCAGTAAGTTCGCCTGTCGTATCGACGAGCAGCACACGGGACGGTTCAGGCTGCTGAGAATGAGGCCTCCTGTTGTCCAGATTGTCGCTGCCATTCTGCGTGCTGCTCGTGGGGCCAAAAGGTTCTGTCTTAGGCTTGTCTGTAAGATGGCTGCGGAGTTCCCAGCGGAAGCCCGAACGGTCAAGGAGGTTACTGATTTCACCGCACCGCTCGACATGCCTGGGCACAATGAGCAGTCGCAAAGCAGGGTACTCCTGCTGGAGTGCAGAAAAAACATCGATGGCCAACTGCTCCTCCGGTGCCTGCGTGCTGCCAGCCAGAAAGACAATGTCGCGAGCGGTGAAGCCTGCCAGTCGCTTGAAGCGGTCGATGGTGGCGGCTCTCGAATCACTTTGTGCAACGTCGAACTTCATCGAACCTGTCACGATAACAGCGGGAGCGCCGCGCGTTCGGAACCGATCGGCATCAGTCTGCGAACGCGCTAGAACGAGCGACACCCGGCCGAGCATTCGGCTCACGATCCAACTGATTCTCGCGTAGCCCCGATCACTTTTTTCGCTCATCCTCGCGTTGGCGACGACAATTGGGATGCCCTGGGCGTGCGTGCAGGCCAGTAAGTTCGGCCAGAGTTCCAGTTCGCCCAGCACAAGCATATCTGGAGAGACACAGGCGAGGACATTTTTCACCGCCCATGTAAAGTCGAGCGGACAGGGAAAAGCCCGATTGGCTCCGAAGCGACGGGCCGCCAGTTCCAGGCCGGTTGTTGTGGAACTGGAAATAACGCACTCTACAGCGATACCCGCAGCGCGGGCTTGAGTTGCGATTTCCGCGGCCAGCACTGTCAGTAAGTGCACCTCGCCAACGCTTACTCCATGCAGCCAGATGCGTTTCACTCCCGCGATGCGATTGATGCACAGCACGCGTCCGGTAAACCGCAGCCACGGCATTGCCACAGGACGACCGCTGAAGAAACGCCGCCACGCCACCCACGGCAATGACAGTAGCAACGCCAGAAGATAAACGAGGTTCAGCACGCTCACCTTTTCAAACACAACTCGGATCTTTCAGACTTACGATGATCTCTGCCCCGCGTCTTAAGGCACGACAGGCACATGAGATCACGACGCGGGCAGATGCGGGGCAACACTACTTGATCGACCGCACATTTGACCGATCGCCCGTCTCTATTTTTGCGCAGCAATTCTTATACTTCTTACCGCTGCCGCAGGGGCAGGGGTCGTTGCGGCCGACCTTCTGGCCAAAGTTACGAATCGGTTCGACACGAGAGTCGCTGCTGGCCGCTGATTGATCGGCTACAGATTCGTTCGCTGACGATTCTCCCGGCAGTAAGGCAGTGGAGGCATCGGCGTGGATCGCCGCCGTTTCCTGCCACGTGCTACGCAGCGCTTCGTCCTCGACTTGTTCGATACGGTAGACAATGTCGGTGACGCGGTCGTCAATACCCTTCCACATTAAGTCAAACGTGCGCATGCCCTCGCGTTTAAACTCCACCTTTGGATCGACCTGGGCATACCCGCGCAGGCCAACGCTCGAACGCAGATGATCCATTGCCAACAGATGATCCTTCCAAGCATTGTCGAGAATCTGCAAAAGCACAGCCCGCTCCATCCGCTTCATTTCATCGCGATCGTCGTCGCCACGAGCGTGTCGGCGAGCGCTCGCTTCGGTCAGCGTGGCCCGCAGGGCATCAAGATCACCAAACGCCAAAGACGCTTCGGTAATCGCAGGATCGAATCGTTGCTGCGCCCACTCAAGCAAACCCGACCTGTCAAGGCGACGCGATCCATCCGACTGGCGGTCAGAGAAATGTGACAAGCCCACCAGCACGGGATATTCCACCTCGCGTCGCGCGTAGACCTCGCGAGCCTTGTGGCCGACAAGTTGCTTGAAAGCCTGCGCATCGTGGCCAGTTTTTTCTAAGGCTTGTAGATCGCTGGCCTCTAGGGGTACGCCAAATCGCCATTCCGTCCAAACGTAGGCCGAACGCAAACCGAAGTCGGGCACTAAATACCGAGCACCATCAGACAGGTCTACGCGGTGAATAGCCTCGCGCACTTTTTCCTGGAGGAACTCGGCTGCGTCGCTACGGCCTACCCGCTTTAAATCCCGATCGTTGATCGATGTCTTCCATCGCACATTAGCAAAGCTGGCTAGCGCCGACCAATTCCACTCTCCCTCGTCCTCGTCGGCAGGCAAATTTTCCTCGACAGCCTCAAATACCTGCGCTTCCGACTGACGCACGGCCTCGTCGACGGCCAAGCGCTCGGCCTCTTCGGGCGAAAGGGCACGAAAATCCTTACTGTCGAGTTCGCAGGAGAGTTGCCCGGCCGCCCACATGCTGTACGACTGTGGCCCATAGTCTTTGTCGAGAAAGGTGCCGATGTGTTGATCGACCTGACGGCCCACCATCTCCTGGATTAATTCCCGGCAGTCGCTGCCTGCCAGAATCTGCTGGCGAAATCCGTAGACACGCTTCCGCTGCTCGTCCATCACCTCGTCGTATTCGAGCAAATTCTTCCGGACTTCGAAGTTTCGTTCTTCCACTTTTTTCTGCGCTGCCTCAACCCGACGCGTCACCATTCGACTCTCGATGGCTTCGCCTTCCTGCATCCCCAGACGCGTCAACACATTCTTCACCCACTCTCCGGCAAAGATTCTCATTAAGTCGTCTTCCAGCGAAAGAAAAAAGCGACTTGAACCCGGATCGCCCTGCCGACCGCAGCGGCCACGTAGCTGCAAATCAATGCGGCGAGCTTCGTGCCGCTCTGTGCCAATGATGTGTAAGCCGCCCAGATCCCGCACGAGATCTCCTTGAACCTTCATATTTTCGCGGATGGCAATCTGCTTGACGAGCGTTTCCCACTCTTCCCGAGGAACGTCTAGTCGTGTGGCATAGGTTCCCTGCAACTGTGCCCAAGCCATCGTGTCGGGATTACCGCCGAGAATGATGTCCGTGCCACGGCCAGCCATGTTGGTGGCGATTGTGACGGCATTCAGCCGGCCTGCCTGCGAAATGATCTCGGCTTCCCGCTTGTGCTGCTTGGCATTGAGCACCTCATGATCGACGCCGCGTTTTTCTAAAAGCGTTGACAGCCGTTCACTTTTTTCAATCGATACGGTGCCGACGAGCACAGGACCGCCCTTCCTCTGAATCTCCTTAATCTTGCCTCGTGGAATCGTCTCAGTCGTCTTGGCATTCTTTTCCTCAAACTCAAGGAAGGCCTCACTTTCTCGAATGATCTGTCCCATGCGAAAACTGCCGTCACTGAGCGCCACGCTATCCCAGCGATGCAGTCGCTCGACTTCGTCGGCCACGGCAATCCACTTCTCCCGTTCGGTGCGGTAGATCACATCGGGATTGTTGGTTCGCTTCATTCCGCGATTTGGCGGAATGGCGATGACATCCAGCTTGTAAATCTTCCAAAATTCATTCGCCTCTGTCATTGCTGTTCCGGTCATGCCAGCCAATTTTTTATAGAGCTTAAAAAAGTTTTGCAGCGTCACTGTGGCGAGTGTCTGCGACTCTTCTTTGATGCGGACGCCCTCCTTGGCTTCGACAGCTTGGTGCAGGCCATCAGACCACTGCCGGCCCGGCATCAAACGCCCCGTGAATTCGTCGACAATCACGACTTCATCCCCCTGCACAACGTAATTAACATCGCGCTTGTAAAGGTAGTGAGCCTTCAGCGAATTATCGATCAAGTGCGGCCATTCCATGTTGCCAGCGGTGTAAAAGCTCTCAACGTCAGCGAGCTTTTCGGCCTGTCGCACGCCATCTTCGGTGAGCGAGACGGTGTGTTCTTTTTCCTTGACTTCGAAGTGCACATCGATTTTCAGCTGCCTGGAAATCTGCTCGGCTCGCGAGTATTTCGTGATGTC
>QWQJ01000081.1 GCA_003670865.1 Planctomycetota bacterium
CGGTTGGCTTTGGCTGGGCAGCAGACCGTTTGAAGGTTTTGAGTTTTCCATCATCAGCATCATCACAACAACAAAATGGCTGTCGCTGGCCCAAGGCTAGGGCCGACATGTCGACGCGACTTTCTGTAGGATAGTCAATCGTGAGACTCAGCAAACTGTTTCCATCCGGGAGTGCCCCGATCATGTCTTTCAAAGCCCCGCCTATCGCGGCAGTCGAGCCTGCTCCGGAAATTTCCCGAAAGACCCCAGATTTCTACCAAGTTCAGTGGGGAAAAGACCTTTCTGATCATGTCGCATCCCGGGCCATCGAGTGGTTTGAAGAGGATCTGGGCCGAGAGTCTGATTGGACCAGCGTGTCGCTTGTCGAAAAAAAAGCCGAGGCCAATCTGCATCTGGTGGCACGCCAGAAAGGCGTTGTTGCCGGGCTCTTTGCGGCCGAGGTTGTTGCCAATGTGGCTGCGCCCCAGAGTGCCTGGCAGTCGCTCGTAGCCGAAGGCGCTCTTGTTGCAGCAGGCACGCCCATTGCCTGTATTAGCGGCCCCGCGAGCAGCCTGCTTACCGCAGAACGCGTGCTCTTAAATCTCATCGGCAGAATGTCGGGCGTTGCCACGGCCACTCGCCAACTCGTTGATGCAGTCGCTGCCACTTCTTGTCGTGTGTATGACACTCGCAAAACGGTGCCCGGCTGGCGATTGCTCGATAAGTATGCTGTGCGGATGGGGGGCGGATGGAATCATCGCCTGGGCCTCTACGATGCGATTCTTATCAAGGACAACCACTTGGCGGTTCTGGCCGTGGCAGGCATTGGGCCTGCCGAAGCTGTCCGGCGAGCCAGAACCTTTATCGCAGAAACATTTCCAGCGGCACGTGCCCAACAGATGATTGTTGAAATTGAGATTGATTCGATTGACCAAATGAAGCATCTACTGGGTGTTGGGCCGGGCGCGGCACTCGCGACCCAAGCCCCTGTGAGATTGCCCGACATTCTACTGCTCGACAATATGTCACCAGAGCAACTCACCGAGTGCGTTGCTTTACGAAACCATACTGGCGCGGCAGTCGTGCTGGAGGCGTCGGGGGGAATCGGTTTAGAAACGATTGCGGCCATTGCTGCCACAGGCGTCGAGCGAGTGAGTACGGGCTGGCCAACTCACAACGCGCCGTGGCTCGATGTGGCGCTCGACTGGACCGGCTACGGCTGATGCGGCTTTTAAAGTAGTCGATCCTACGGCTCAAGCTGACGAGGAATGCCTTTTCTTTTGCGGAAGAAGCGTCGCTCGGCCAACCCTTAGGCACCTAGACCAAGCAGGCGATTGCGCTTGGTACGACGCTCAGCGCGAAGGCGGGCGCGGCGATTTGTCTCGCTGGGTTTCTCGAAGAACTCTCGGCGTCGCATTTCTTTTTTGATGCCACTGCGTTCAACTAATTTACGAAAGCGGCGAACCGCTTCCTGAATGCTTTCGCGTTCCCGAACCGTGAGTTTGACCATGGATTCCTAAGAATGAGTGCAAAAAAAGAGGAGAAATTTATCTTTGGCTCAAAAGCATACTCTCAAAGCGTGATTGCCGTCCATCCCGCCGCTGTGAAAGTCGGTAATTGCCACGGGAACCGGGTTTTTGCAGAATGCGGATACACACCTTCCTAGCGAGGGTCGAGAGAATGTCATACGCCTAGAATCAGCATTGATAGAATCCGAGCCGAACCATGAACAGCAGCAGCGATCAGCCAGTCAATGCAATGGCCCCTATCGACCAGTGGTTTGTTTCGCTGTCAGGGTGGCACGACTTAGACGCCTCTCGGCAGACTATTTTCGCATTCGTTGCCCTTATGGTTTTTCTTTTCACGGCTCCACGCGGCCGCCGTTGGCTGGCGAGGTGGCCTGCGGCCCTCCTTCTGCTGGCCCCCGTGCCGCTGGGTTGCACGGCCCTCTTTCCCGACGCCGTCGCGGGCATCCGACTGGCTTCGCTGGCAGTGCAGTTTTTAGTGCTGTCTTCTGCCTTGCAGTCGGTGCTTTTGACAGTGACGGTTTCGTGCTGGGAGCGGATAAGCGGACCGATTCCAAAAATATTCCTCGATGTCTTACGGCTCTTTGTGGTTTTGCTGGCACTCTTGGCCGTGCTTTGGGAATCCGGGGTTGAAGCCGGAGAACTCTTTGCCGGATCGGCAGTTCTCACCGCAGTACTGGGTTTTGCCCTCAAAGACACGCTGGGCAATGTCTTTGCCGGTCTGGCGATTCATGCCGAGCACCCCTTTGAGCTCGGCGACTGGATTCAGTACGACACCAACACAGCCCATATTGGCAAAGTCGTTGAAATTAATTGGCGAGCCACGAAGGTGATCACCCTTGATCAAGCCTATGTGATCGTTCCCAATAGTCAGTTAGCGCAGGCCTCAATCCGAAACTTTACCAAACCCGATCCGTGGTCGAGGCGGTCGCTGTTTGTTGTCACCCCATACGACATCTCACCGCAGAAGGTACAGTCCATCATTTTAGAGGCTATTCGGGGTAGTTTTGGCGTGCTTGAATACCCACCACCATCAGTGGTCACAAATGAATTCAAGGAGCGTGGCGTTGAGCACTGGGTGCGTTTGTTTACGACTGAGTTTGACAAACGGGATAAAGTCGATGGCATGGCCCGCGATCGAATTTGGTATGCCTTGGCCCGCTGCGGAATTGAAATTCCAGTCGCCACGCAGGCGATCCGGCTCACACAGCCTGTACTACCCTCGACACAATCTGTCGAGTTGTCCATGGAGCGGCGGGTTGAACGGCTCGAAAAAATCGGTCTTCTTGAACCTTTTGGCCCCGAACAAGTGCGGCAATTGGCGGAAGTAAGCGATGAGCGAATGTATGCTGCAGGCGAGGCAATCATCCACCAGGGGGACGCCGGAGAAAGCATGTTTGTTGTGTTTGATGGCCGGGTCGAAGTGACCGTTAGTGAGCCTGGCAATGGTCCAGTTGTGATCCGAACGCTAGAAGAGGGGGATTTTTTTGGTGAAATGTCCTTAATGACTGGATCGCCTCGGGTGGCCACCGTTACGGCAGTCATCGAATCCCGCGTGCTGGAACTGAGCAAGGAATCCTTTCGGATTATACTGGCGACCCAGCCCAGCCTTATCGGGGAGTTGGGGGTAGCACTCCAAATTCGTCTGGCCGAACGGGCGCAGGCGATTGCAGGTGTCGAACGAGTTATCCCTACTCCGCATATATTGAAAACCATCCGTGATTTTTTTGGGATCTCTGAAACATGATCATCCCGCACATTTTTCTGTAGAAGAGCACGAGCACGCCATGCGAATCGAACTTTTGCCTTCGAGCATCCCCGTTACTGATTCACAGTTTTTAGTGACATTTTTAGTCAACCAAGAAATTGCTATCGACGGAGGATCGATTGGACTCTTAGCCGATCTCCACCGGCAGGAGCGGATCAAGCATGTTTTCATCACGCATGAGCACCTTGACCACATTGCAACGCTGCCGCTCTTCCTAGAAAATATTTACCAGCCAGGGCCCGACTGCGTGGAGGTGTTGGCAACAGCAGATGTGCTCAAATTTCTACACAACGACATTTTTAACGGCCGCGTCTGGCCCGATTTTTTCCAGCTCTCGCAGCCGGAGGACGGTTTCATGAACACCGCCGTTTTGGAGCCCATGCAGCCGGTTCAGCGAGCCGGGCTGACGATCACGCCCGTGGTGGTTGCGCACGGAGTGGAAACCCTCGGGCTGGTTGTTGACGATGGAGTATCGGCAGTTGCTTTTCCATCCGACACCGCGCCCACGAAGCAGATATGGGAGTACCTCTCATCGCTAAAACATCTGAGAGCAGTCTTTTTAGAAGCCAGTTTTCCAGCCTCGCATGCTGCCCTCGCAGCGGCTACGGGCCACCTCTGTACGACGACATTTGCCACGGAGATTAAAAAACTCTCCGCCGATGTGCGCTGGATTGTGGTGCATCGCAAGGCTCGCTACGCGGAGCAGATCGCCAGCGAGATTGCGGCATTCGGGTTGACTAACGTCGAGTTTGTCCAGCCCGGCTTCGCATACGAGTTTTAGAGTCGGCGCAAAGACATCGCGAGTGTTTCTTTGGTCGCGGCGGACCGCTAAGCCGGCATTTCGCCGGAAGTCACGCGCTGCTAAAAAAAATGATAGTCAGGATTTCTGACGACTTTGCCGCTTACGATCATGCTCGGAGAGCAAAATCTTGCGGAGGCGAACCACGTCAGGCGTGACTTCGACCACCTCGTCCTCTTCGATGTATTCAAGAGCCTCTTCCAGAGACATTCGCCTCGGTGGTTTGAGAAGGATGTTGCGGTCGCTCCCGCTGGCTCGCATGTTGGTGAGTTTCTTTTCTTTGGTCGGATTGACGGTCATATCGTCACTTCGAGAATTCTCACCGCAGATCATGCCCTCATAAACCTCGTCTCCCGGTTCAACAAAAAGCTCTGCCCGTTCCTGAAGGCCGTCGAGGCCAAAGGCAACAGCCTTGCCTGGCACCATAGAAATCAGCACGCCGTTGGCTCGCCCCGGCACATCTCCTTCGAGCGGTTGCCAAGCCTCGAAGCGGTGGTGCATGATCGCCATGCCTTGAGTCGCGTTGAGCACTCGCGTGCGCAGGCCAATCAGGCCCCGCGCAGGCATCGAGAAAACGGCGTGAGCAAAGTCGCCCCGCGTCCCCATGTGAACAATCTGGCCACGGCGGGAACCGGTCAGTTCCATGACTGGTCCGAGTTTGTCGTGCGGCACTTCCACAACGAGCGTTTCAAATGGTTCAAGTACTTTGTCGCCTTCCTTGCGGAGGATCACGCGAGGCTTGCCGATTGAGAGTTCGTAGCCCTCTCGTCGCATTGTTTCAATCAGTACCGAAAGGTGAAGCAAACCCCGGCCCGACACAGAAAACTGCTCGGATCCAACGATCGGATCAACGCGTAGGGCAACGTTACGCTCCAACTCCTTGTAGAGTCGATCCCGCAGGTGGCGGGTCGTTAAAAACTTGCCAACACGACCGGCAAACGGAGAAGTGTTGACGCCAAACACCATGCTCAGGGTCGGCTCATCGACGGAGATACGAGGCAGCGGACGGGGGTTTGCGGGATCGCAAATAGTGTCGCCGATATCGACTTCCTCAAGGCCACTGACGGCGGCAATATCGCCAGCAGTTGCCTCCAATGTGTCGACCTTCCCAAGCTTGTCAAAAACTTGGAGCCCCACGACCTTGGCAGTGACAAACGTTCCGGATGCCGTCGATCGCACGACCTGCGCTCCCTTTGTCAGTTTACCTGCTTCTATCCTTCCAATGGCGATGCGGCCGACATAATCCGACCAATCGAGCGTGGTGACGAGCATCTGCAAGGGCTCGTCGGGTGCCACGATCGGTCCGGGAATTTTTTCCAGAATCAGATCGAGCAAAGCCTCCATCGAATCAGTCGGCACTGCTGGATCGTGGGTGGCAAAGCCCTGTCGCGAGGATGAGTAGACAAATGGAAAATCGGCTAAATCATCGTCCGCGCCGAGTTCGAGAAACAGGCCCAGAACCTCATCGAGTACTTCCAGCGGTCGAGCATCGGGGCGGTCGATCTTATTGATGACGACCACCGGCAGGAGCCGTGATTCGAGAGCTTTGGAAAGCACAAATCGCGTTTGGGGCATTGGCCCTTCGGCAGCATCGACAAGCACCAAGGCTCCATCGGCCATCCGCAAAACGCGTTCCACTTCACCGCCAAAATCAGCGTGGCCGGGCGTATCAATCA
>QWQJ01000076.1 GCA_003670865.1 Planctomycetota bacterium
GGCAATATCGACATGGTGTGCACCCCAGTCGGTAAACTTGCCGCCTGAATATTCATACCACCAGCGAAACTCGCCGTGACAGCGATTCGTTCGGTAGTCAACTTTCGGTGCTTGTCCCAGCCACATATCCCAGTTGAATTCGGCCGGGGGTGCGGCCACAGGGAATGGGCCGCCTGTTGGACTGCCGTTGATGCCAACGGTAACTTTCTGAATGTCGCCTAGCAATCCTTTGTGAACCATATTCACAGCGCGGAGAAAGCCATCTTTCTCGCTCCGCTGTTGGGTGCCGATAAAAAACTGAAGTTTGGGAAACTTCTCGGCGGCTACTCGGGCAAGTTGATTTTCTTCTAGCGTCAGCGACAGCGGTTTTTGGCAAAAGACATGCTTGCCAGCCTGTAGGGCCTCGATAGCAATTTTTACATGCCAAGGATCGGTGGTGACAATACTCACCACATCGATGTCAGGCCGCTCGAGCACCTTGGAATAGTCGCCATAGGCGTCGGCCTTTCCTTTGCCAATACCGCCATCATTTTTCGCCCTGTCGGCATGGCGGCTATCGACATCACAAACTGCCAGAATGTCACCAAACTGGGCGTGCTGTTGGGCATCCCATGTGCCCATTCCACCGACGCCGATGCAGCCGATCCGCGGGCGATCGTTGGCCGAATGATTGGCAAATGCCCGAGATTCCCAAGCAAAATATGGGACAAAACCGCTGGCTGTTACAGCGGCCGAAGTTCCCAAGAAACTGCGGCGTGTCGTGCGGCCGTTGCGTACAATTCGAGCCATAGTCTCTCGTCTCCAAAAAGGGTGGCATCCACCGATAGAGTGTGAAAGTGTACCTTTGCCTAGAAGATCGTGCCACCGCTTGAGGGGTCTGGCGCCGTCCCGCCACCGGTTGCTTTAGACCCGAGGAATCTCAAAACCTTCGCGCGGCTTGCGGGCAAAAAAGCCTGCTGCTTGTTCGTCGCCGACGATCTTTTCAGCAACAGGATCCCACTTGATGGTGCGGCCTAATCTCGCGGCAATGGCCGCAAGATGGCAGGTATTCATCGCCACGACATGGCTGAATACATCCGACACCGGCAACCCACCCTCACGGATGCAGCGGTAGAAATTGTGCTTGTGGCCCTCAAAAGGCTTTCCCTTATAGAGCGTTACAACATCGGCATCCGTGAATTGATCCTTGTCCCAGTTTTCCTCGATGGGAGTGCCGCTGCACTTTTGCCGGTTGACAAACAGGCGGCCTTTTGTGCCCTCAAAAAGAATGCCGTTGGGGCTGCGACTATCAACAATCATTTCCACACCGCTGGCAAACTTGCACTTCACAGCAAAGTCCTGCGAAGTGTTGTAGCAATCGTCTACCGTCGGATAGCCATCCTTGAAGGGCACCGGGTGCTTGGCGTCGCTGCCGTCGATTTCAATAGGTCCCTTGCCCTTTGTGTCTTCGCGGAGAGCCCATTGGGCAATATCGACATGGTGTGCACCCCAGTCGGTAAACTTCCCCCCAGAATATTCATACCACCAGCGAAACTCGTAGTGACACCGCTTCTCGCGGTAGTCGACCTTGGGTGCCTGACCTAGCCACAGATCCCAGTTGAGTTCAGCAGGTGGAGTGGCGACTTGAAATGGGCCACCGGTCGGACTGCCATTGATGCCAACGGTGACTTTCTGAATGTCACCAAGAAATCCCTTGTGAACCATATTGACCGCGCGGAGAAACTGATCCTTCTGGCTGCGCTGCTGGGTGCCGATAAAAAACTGAAGTTTAGGAAACTTCTCGGCGGCTGCACGGGCAAGTTGATTTTCTTCCAGCGTCAGCGACAGCGGCTTTTGACAGAAGACGTGCTTGCCAGCCTGCAGGGCCTCGATGGCGATTTTCACATGCCAGGGATCGGAGGTAACAACGCTCACTACATCGATGTCGGACCGCTCCAGTATCTTCGAATAATCGCCGTAGGCGTCGGCTTTCCCCTTGCCAATTTTATCGCTCGTCCTCGCGCTCTCAGCCCGCCGGGTATCAACATCACAGACGGCCAGAATGTCACCAAACTGTGCGTGCTGTTGGGCATCGCCTGAGCCCATCGAGCCGACGCCGATGCAGCCGATCCGCGGGCGATCGTTGGCCGACTGATTGGCAAAGGCCCGAGACTCCCAAGCGAAATAAGGGACAACGCTACTGGCTGCCACGGCGGCCGTGCTGACGGCGGAAGTTCCCAAGAAACCGCGGCGAGTCGTGCGACCTGTGCTGACAATTCGAGACATTGTTAATCAATCTCCAAAAAGGGTGTCAAAAGGTGCTAGGGCAGGATTTTTGCCACGGCTGTCGGCAACGCTCTGGCGAGAGCCGAAAGTATACACCGGCTTGTCTGAGCGTGCGCGGCCCAAGGAGTCATTTAGCTGCCTTTTCCCAAGGCGAGGGCTGCGTGCAAGATTTCGACTGGATGCAGAGCGATGCGGCTGGTGCCATCTAGAATCTGATGCCGGCAACTGGTGCCCGCAGCAGCAATCAGCGTTTCGCTCGGAGCCGACCGCACGGCTGGAAAAAGCACCAGTTCGCCAATTTGCATCGAAAGCTCGAAGTGCTCGCGTTCGTAGCCAAACGATCCAGCCATTCCACAGCAACCGCTGGGAATAACCTCCACGCTAGAGCCGCGAGGCAGCGAGAGGATTGTCACTATCGAATTCATTGAGGCGAGCGCTTTGTGATGGCAGTGACCGTGAAGCTTGATGCGCTGTGGAGTGGACGTAAAACTCTCCGAAGTGATTTTTCCGTGTGCGACCTCGCGGGCTAAAAACTCTTCGATCGTAAATGTTTGTTTGGCCAAACGTTTGGCGGAGGCCGCCAGCGACACAGGTACGAGATCGGGGTACTCATCACGAAAACTCAGAATTGCCGAGGGCTCAATGCCCAATAGCGGCGACTCATCACTGACAACGTCAGCCAGCAGTTGAACATTCCTGGCTGCCAGATCGCGAGCCTCTCGGAGGAGTCCTTTGGAAATGTGAGCTCGGCCGCTTTCCACATGCTCTGGAATCACGACTTCGTACCCAAGGGCCTCCAGCAATTCGAAGGCCTTGATTCCGATTGTGGCATCGAGCGTGTTGGTAAACTCATCGCAAAAGAAATAGACGCGTCCGTTTGTCGTGGCTCGAGTGATTGTTGTAGCAGTCGACTTGTTTCGTCTGTGTACCCACGCCATCAGCGTGGTCGAGTGCAGGTGCGGCAGCGATCGCTTTGAGGCAAAGCCGATCAATCGCTTGAGCGGTCTAGAAATCCAAGGCGACGAAACACTCGCGTTGTAGAGCCACGGTGCCAGCGATGCCCAGCGCATGGCTAAAGCAAAGTTGGCAATGATTCGAGACCGCAGCGGCACTCCGTGTGCATCGTGCCAGTGTTGCTCCCACTCCGATTTAAGCCTTGCCATGTCGACATTCGACGGGCATTCCGCCTTGCAGCCTTTGCAGGAAAGGCATAGATCCATCACGGCGGCTAATTCGGGACTGTCCCAGGGGTTGGCCTTGCCTCGAGGCGAAGCCAGTGCCTGACGCAGGACATTGGCCCGCGCACGGGTTGTGTGCTGTTCGTCCCTCGTGGCCATATAGCTCGGGCACATCGTGCCGCCGATCAGGTGCGACGAGCGGCACTGGCCGACGCCGGTGCATTTCTCGGCAGCTCGCAACACCCCCCCCGTGTCGGCAAACCGAAAAAATGTTTCATGCAGGGAGGACGTTTCAAGCGGATCACGAGCAGGCGATTGATCCTCTGCGGAGTTTCCCAGATCGTTGGGCAGGATACGCAGAAATGTGTCCATTGGCGGCGTATCAATAATCTTACCGGGGTTTAAAATTCCCTGGGGATCGAATTGTCGTTTGACTTTTGTGAGTAATGAAAAACATTCGTCACCCATCATCGTGCGAATAAATTCACCTCGGAGCCGACCGTCTCCATGCTCACCGCTCAAGCTCCCCCGATATTTTTTGACCAGTGCCACCACATCGGTGGCAACATCGCGAAACATTTTTAAGCCCGCCGGCGAACGCAGGTCAAAGAGGGGTCGAAGGTGAAGCTCACCGGCACCGGCATGGGCGTAGTGGATGCAGTCGACGCCATATTTTTCGGCGAGCAAGCGGTCAAAGTCGGCAATGTAGGCCGGCAGATCGGCAACGGCTACCGCCGTGTCTTCAACGATCTCACGGGGCTTGGCGTCACCGGGAAGATTGTTGACGAGCCCTTGACCCGCCCGGCGCAACTCCCACACCCTATGGCTTTCTTTGCCGTCCAGCCGAGGATAGGCATAACCCAATCCAGCAGCCCGCAGATCGGCCTCAATCGTATCGAGTGATTTTTCCAACACGACTGTCTCTGTGTGACGAACTTCAACGACTAGTACCGCAGCGGGATCGTCGACGACAAACTCACGATTTTTGGCCTGTTCTCGATTTTCCTTGGTGCAGTCGAGAATCTTTTTATCGATTAATTCGCAAGCCGTCAGTTGGGCCGGGGCAAGCCGCTGCTGCATCACGACAAGCGTGGCCCGCAGTGCCTCGTCAACCGAGCGGCAGTGCAGGCACAGCAGCATGCCCGGCGGCGGTAGCGGAATCAGGTTGAGTTCAAACTCGACACCAAAGAAAAGAGTGCCTTCGGAACCGGCTAGCAGTTTGCAAAAGTTAAAAGGCTTCTCACTCTGCGGATCAAAGCAGTCAGCATCCATCAGTGCATCGAGTGCGTAGCCTGTGTTGCGGCGGGTCACCTCAGGACGCGGAAATGCATCTCGAATCATGTGCCGCGTGGCGAGGGGAGACAGTAGGTCGCGAAGGCAGCGGTAGATGCTCGTTTCGAGTGTGTCTGGGCCAGCGCATTTGGCTGCAAACTCTGGGGCGGAGAGTGGGCCGAATTCCACCTCGGAGCCATCGGCTAAAAAGCCGCGGGTGCTCAGCAGGTGGTCTCGGGTCGATCCATACGCGATCGAGTTGGAGCCA
The DNA here is from genome assembly GCA_003670865.1 of Planctomycetota bacterium. GTDB lineage: Bacteria > Planctomycetota > Planctomycetia > Pirellulales > UBA1268 > BAIKAL-G1-2R. Next base: position 4,984 of record QWQJ01000076.1, read on the forward strand.
CAGGAATTGTTGCCCACCATGCCACCAATCATTGCCCACGCAGCGGTCGAAGTTTCCGGCGCAAAGAAAAGACCGTGCGTCGACAGCAACTGATTGAGTGTGTTGCGGATAACGCCTGGCTGCACGCGAACCGTTTTTCGCTCGATGTCGACCGAAAGAATCTGATTGAGATACCGGCCAGTATCGACGACAATCCCGCTCCCCACGACTTGTCCGGCCAGCGATGTTCCCGCCGTGCGAGGAATCAGACCGATCCGATGAGTCGCTGCAAATAGGATAATCTCTCGCACGTCGTTTTCCGACCGAGGCAGTGCGACAGCGAGTGGTTTCTCCTGATATTCCGACGCGTCTGTCGAATAAATGGCCCGTGAAAGATCATCGACTCGCAGTTCGCCCGCGATTTTCGCGGCCAATTCTGCCAACTCGATGGCTAGCCGGTTGGGAACACACATGGCAGTCGCAGCAGACTGTCGGGCAAGCGTCACGCCAGATTCCTATTCGTTACGAACCAAAATACACACCTCAGTATACACGCTGTCGCTCCGCACTCCGTTCCATTCATGCGTGGCAATCCAGTTCTAAAAAAGCCCGTTCTTCTAGAGATCCGTCGCCGCGGTCAGGAAATTTTAATCGATCAGATTCGGGGCCGGCTTAGGGGGTAACTGCGGGCCTGGTGGCTTTGGCGGCTCTGGGGGGGGTTTGGATCCAATGGCGTATTTGCCCAAGCCGATTCGTTGTTCGTCAGGACTCCCCACTGGCTCCCACCCCGCGGCAAAGCCACGGCCCCCGACAAACTCACGCACTTGAAGATAGGCCGTAAATCCATCTGGCCAAACGAAGAACCGTAGGAAATATTCGGAGGGCTTTACCCGCCGCAGTGCTCGGGCTAATTCACCGCTGGCTTTGATCGTGTTTTCGGCCGTCTCACCTGAGCCCGGCAGACGCTTGAGAACGATCTCTGGCCGATTGCCCGGAATCATAATTGTGAGTTCAAAGCCGCTCGACTTTATCGGACTTTCGTTAAATGTTTTTGTAAAGAGCTTGCCGTCGCTGAGCCAATCGTCTCCATCGGGATCAAGTTTTTTTTGTCGAACAACAGAGGCTGCTCTTTTTTGTGCCTCTGCCTGGAGTCCCGGAATATCGACCAGCCAAATGCGGCCTTCGCGACACAGCACGCGCGCCTCCTTGGCTCCCGTGGGAGCCGGCCGTGGATCGGGAAGCCGCACCTCCTTGGCTGGCAGTTTAATTGGCAGCGGCATCTTTGTCAGTTCCACCGCCAGAGCAGCGCGACGATCATCGGCTTGCTTTCGCTCTGCTTCGAGTTTTACTTTCTCGACTCTAGCAGCTTCGCTTGCACGCTTGGTTACCGCGGAGTCATCTAAATGCTTCTGCTCCAGTTCGATGGCTCTTGCCGTAGCGAGCCGTGCGACCTCTAAAGCCACGGCCGCTCTTGCTTCCAGACGGGCAATTTCCTGTCCGGCATCTTGTCGAGGGGCTGCCTGCGCCTGCTTGAGTGCCGCTGCCGCCTTGGCAGCTTTCTCTTGTGACTGACGAGATTGGGCCTCGCTACGTTCAATCTCGACCGGATCGATCTTCTGCACCGATTCTGCAATCCGGCTTGCCGCTTCTTGGCTTGCGAGCTGTACGGTCACCAAGACAATGACAAGAATTCCCACGACGTTTGTCAGCGTGTCCAGTAGCGAATCTAGATTGCCACCAATAGCCCGTTTTTTGCGACGCCGTCTTTTCATTGATCCGATCCTGAGCGACAGAATCCTTGAACATCGTTTAGCGAGCGTTCGAAAGATCGAGACTGCCGTCGCCGGGAAGTGGTACGCGGCCACTTCTTACGCCAGCCTCCTCGGCGGCTCTCTGTCCAGCAGCCAGCGCACCGAGGCCATCTCCTCGAACTAAAAACGTCACAATCGCCTCTTTGTCAGCCTTCACTTTTTCAAACAAGGCTTTTAATCGTGGATCGGTTGTGGCCTTGTCTGCAGGCAACTCCCAAGACTTTGTGCCCTCATAAACGATCAACTTCCCACGGGAAGCCTCAACAAAAAGGCTACGTTTGGGCCCGCCTCCAGTGCCGGGCGGGAGCACCACAATCGATTTCTCTAAAGGTTTTTTACGCTCGGCAATCTGGACTGCCAACAGTGAGGCCTCTGCGTCGCTTTTCTTTCTCGCGTCCTTGAGCCGCAAATTGTCAGTCGCCAATTGTTGATCCGTCGCAGCAATCGCAGAGGGTTTTATAAGGAGGGCCGCCTGCTGTTGGCGAGATTGGGCGGAGGCCACTTGTTTCTCAGCATCTAAAACCTTTTGGCCGGCCGCAGCGATTCGCTGGCTTCCCACCTCGGCCTGAGTGAGGAGCTGCAAAAGTTGTTTTTGAAGCTGCTCGGATCGCTCAATGTTCTGCTGCGTTTGTTCGCGAAGATCATCGATTTTGGCGGCCTCAGCAATCGGCTTGGTATCCATCTGATCGAGCACGACGGCTGTGATAATCAGGATCAGATTTCCAATCACACAGGCCAGAATGTCAAGAAACGGAAAGAGCGACACCTCGTGCTTGCGGGCCTGTCTTCTGCGTGACATGAGCTAGTAACGACGGCTGTCGCTTCCGTTGTGGCCTCCAATAAATCGCTTCCACCACGGCCTTGTCCGTGTCTCTATCACGATGCGTTCTTCTCCGAGTCGTTCGAGCACGTCTGAAAGGCCAGACAGTGCCCGCTCCAGTGATGTTGCGTATGTTTGCACACCGCTGGCTGCGTTTGCCATCACCTCACTTGCCCGCTGCCGAGTTTCGGCTGACTCTATCGCCATCTGCGTGAGGTCGTTTCTCGCTGAATGTACGAGCGTATCAATCTCCCCGATTCGACCAGCCTGTCGCGAATGTTCAGCGATTAGTTTTTCGTTGACCTCGTTCCAACCTTCTCGCACCTGTCCGGCAATTTCTAAGCCAATTGTGCCGAGTCGCCGGCTCCATGCGTTGAGCATTGTTTCTGTCTGAGCTAGCCGTTCAGCCTGCCGACCGTGCTCTGCAATCAGGCGTGCATCGACATCACTCCAGCCCTGCTGGATGCGAGTCACCATTTCTGTGCCGAGCACCTTCAGCGATTCGCCCCAACTGGAAAGCTCCGCGCGATGGGCCGCAAGAGCCGTTTCAATCACGCGCTGCACCTCACTGCGATTGCCACCGATCCCTCGCTCGGCCCCGCCGGCACGACCATCGTCGAGCCTGCGGAGAAGGTTTTCGTTGGTGTATTCGTCTACCTGCCCAAGCAGATCGCCTTCATTTTTTTGTAGAGCGCTCACTGGAAACGTCAGAATCATCGCCATGGATAGCGCGACGAGCGTCGTATCAAAAGCGGTGGCCAAACCGCCAGTGATGCCCCGGAGAGCATTTTTCATCACGCTGATATCGCTCGATCCGTCGAGCGTGCCTGTAAAACTACCGACCGCCGCGCTGACACCAATCACCGTGCCGAGAAAACCGAGGATTGGGATCGCCCAGATAAAGACATGGAACATCGTGTAGCTGGAATCCACGCTGCCAGCATCGATGTCGCTCTGACTGGAGAGCATGGTGGCCGTGTCGGGCGCACTTTTTCGGACGCGGAAGTGTTCGAGGCCGCGCAGGCATCGCGTCACAAGAAAGCTTCCGACTGCATCGGGTGGCAGACCACGGATGTGAGACACAAAGCGATCAAGATTTTCAAGCGTGATCGAATCGCCATACTCCATCGGCAACACATCGTAGAGAAGGCCACGCTTTTGCCGGCGGATCTTCAGCCACTTTTCTACGAGCATGCCGATTGCCCAGAAGAAGAGAAAGAGTTCCGCGACTGGCACCCACCCGCCCTGCGCCATGGTGGATGTGCCGATGAACAGTCGACCGAGGTAGGTCTGCTTGCCGTCGCTCCAGGCAATCGGCCAGAGCAACGCATAGAAGGCGGCCGTGCCAAGGACTCCAACAAGGAGATGCTTGAGCACACCGACATCGGTGTCGGCTGTGACAGAGAAGGCGCTTGAAGATACAGGAGTGCGAGGGGCCTTGCCGACGAATCCTTGAGCTCCCGGGACCGGCACAGCGGCCTCTCTTTTCCTCGCCCTGCTTTCCGGATTGCTGCTGGAAACAACCGACGGGAGAGTCGTCTCAGCAGTTTCGGGTCGTTGGACGGTAATCGCGTGGCGGCAGTAAGGACAGCGGGCCGACCGACCGACGAGTTCGTCACGCACTTTGAGCGACTTGGAGCAACTCGGGCAAAGGATCGTAAAAAACATCGGAATTGTGGCAGCCGGCGGCCTCAGAGACCCCAGCAGCCTCTTTTGTCCCAAAAGAGAGTGATCGAGAAGGAGACAAGAGTTATAGTGGTAGAGTCTCGTTTGAGCGAGTGTCGACAGGCTGGCTGCAAATCCGCTTTGATCAATCAAGCAGCCCTTATTCGGAAACGCGCTATGTTTGGAGCACTGACGAGGTTTGCGGAGGCCTTAGGGCTTGCATTCAGACTGCGTCAAAAGCAGCCACGTTTGTGGCGAGGGAGCAAAGCAGCGGCGCTTGCCGTTAACCTTCTGTCTGTGAGCCTTCTGTTAGTGGCTCGTGTTGCGACGGCGACTCCTACACCGGAGGGAATTGCCTTCTTTGAGTCGAAGATTCGACCAGTGCTCGTCGAGCACTGCTATCAGTGTCACTCAGCCGCAGCCTTTCGGGACGGCAAACTCAAAGCTGAACTCTTTGTCGATTCGCGGGCCGGTATGGAAAAGGGGGGCGAGAGCGGATCGGCCATTGTGCCGGGAAAAAAAGCCGAAAGCCTGCTTTTGTCTGCCATCGAGTATGACCGCTTTGAGATGCCGCCAGACGGCAAACTGCCAGACAGCGTCATTGCCGACTTTCGCAGTTGGATCGAAATGAATGCGCCCGATCCTCGTGATGAACCGCTTGCAGAAAGCAGACAGCGGGCGATCGATGTTGAGGCTGGCCGGCAGCACTGGTCGTATCGCCGCCTCGGATCAACTCCCCTGCCAAATGTGAAAAAGAGCGATTGGTGCTCAAGCGATATTGATCGCTTCGTGCTGGCCACACTGGAAAATGCAGGAATCGAACCGAACGGCCCGGCCCCTCGAGAAACGCTTACCCGTCGCGTTTTTTTAGATCTCACCGGTCTGCCGCCATCTCCCGGTGAACTGCAACTCTTTCTCAGTGATACTGCCCCCGATGCCTACGAGAAACTCGTCGATCGCCTGCTAGCGAGCCTCCGCTATGGCGAACGGTGGGCAAGGCACTGGCTCGATGCGGTGCGCTTTGCCGAGAGCGGTGGATACGAATTCGACAACAATCGTCTAGGGGCCCATCACTACCGCGACTTTGTCATCAAAGCCATCAATGACAACATGCCGTACGACGAATTTTTGCGACTGCAGGTGGCCGGCGATGTGCTGCGACCGGGCGACTATGCCGCCGTCAGTGCCAGCGGTTTTTTTGTGGCGGGCCCCTATCCGGGACAACTTACGGTCAAAACGACTGAGCCGATTCGTTACGACCAACTAGACGACATGATTGCGTCCCTGGGATCAAGCATGCTCGGGATGACGATTGGCTGTGCAAGGTGCCACGACCACAAGTATGACGCCATCACGCATCGTGACTATTACGCCATGATCGCCTGCCTACAAAATACTGTGCACACGACGGTGAAGGTCGACCCCAATCCCATCGCCACGAACCTCTTGAGAGCGGAGTGGGAAGCCAAGCGAATGGCTGTGCTTTCAGCACTCAACGCAGGACCAACGGAAGAATTACACCAGACACTCAAGGCCATTGATGCCAAGGAGCCGAAGCCTGCGCTCGTTGAAATCTATTCTACCGGGGGCGGGGGCGGTGACGTATTTGTGCTGGCACGAGGGGATGTCAGTCGCAAGCAGGAGAAGGCGCAGGCTGGGTTTGTCCGGGCCGCTCTCACGGCCGACGCAGTCGAAGCAGAGTTGATGACAGGTGCTGATGGCAAGCCAGTGCCACATCCACGCGTGGCTTTGGCGAGATTTTTAACCGACACCGAGAGCGGCGCTGGTCCACTGTCGGCTCGAGTGGCTGTGAATCGTCTCTGGCATCATCATTTTGGCCGCGGCATAGTTGCCACTCCAAATGACTTGGGCACCCAAGGGGAGAAGCCAACACACCCGGAATTACTCGAATGGCTCGCCGGAAAACTCGTCGAGAGCCACTGGCAACTCAAGAGCATCCATAAGCTGATTGTGATGAGTGCTACGTACAGGCAATCGGGGGTTGTGAATACCGCGAGTCGGATCAAAGACCCAGACAATCTTCTCCTCTGGCACCGGCAGCCGGTGCGTCTGGAGGGGGAAGCGATCCGTGACTCACTGCTCTCGCTGGCAGGCACGCTCGACACAACGATGTATGGACAAGGCACGCTCGACGCGGCCAGTAAACGACGCAGTGTGTATCTGACTGTCAAGCGCAGTGAACCGGTGGCGTTTTTGCAGGAATTTGACCAACCGGAGCCGATTCAGTCGATCGGCGCTCGCGGCGCGGCAACCGTGCCGACGCAAGCCCTCGTTATGATGAATTCGCCGTTAGTGCGACTGGCGGCCGAGGGGCTTGCCAAACGCGCTCGCGAGGCGATTGGAGGGTCCGGATCGCCCGCAATCGCTTATGCGTTGAGCGCGGCGGTTTCAAGGGTTCCCCGACCCGAAGAACTCGAAAAACTCACTGCTTTACTTTCGACTCGCGAGCAGGAGGCAGGGAACGATCAGGGGCATCGCGAGCGAGCGCTCATTGACATCTGCCAACTGATCCTCTGCTTAAACGAATTTATTTACATCGATTGATCGAGCTTACCGAAGAGTCCACTTACCGCTTTGAGACGCTGACCATGCAGATCCCCCTATCCCACCTCGATGAATTGCTTCTCCTGGCGAGACGACGCTTTTTGCGTGAGTCCGGCTTAGGCTTTGGATCGCTTGCGCTCGCTGCGCTTCTGGGACGAGAAACCCTCGCTGACACGAGCACCAACCCTGCTGCCATATCGCTACCGCACCATGCACCGAAAGCAAAACGCGTGATTTGGCTGTTTATGACCGGCGCGCCATCGCAGGTTGACACATGGGACTACAAGCCGGAGTTGCAGGCTCGTCACGGCCAACCACTGCCAGATGCCGATAAAAAAATTGGGTTTTTTGAGACGACTGGCACATGCCTGGCAAGCCCCTTCAAGTGGGCACAGTACGGCCAGTCAGGAACGTGGGCCAGCGATCTTTTCCCACATCTCTCGCAGCATGTCGATTCCATGACGTTCATTCATTCGTGCCACATGAAGGCCAACAATCACGCTCCCGCTTCGATGGAATTGATGTGTGGACTCAACAGGCCTGGAATGCCGAGCATGGGGGCCTGGCTCGACTATGGCTTGGGCACAATGAACGAGAACCTGCCCAGTTTTGTTGTCATGCACGAAAAAAAGCCGCGGGGAGACGATCAGATATGGTCAGCTGGATTTCTGCCCAAGAGCCACCAAGCTCTGGCGATCGATGCTCGCCGCAAGGAGACGATCGACAATCTCGTGCGTCGCAGTGGCCAGACTGCCGACGCGCAGCGGGCCGAACTCGACCTGCTCCACGCGCTCAATACCGAGCACGCTCTCAGTCGGCCGACGCAACCCGATCTTCCGGCCCGACTCGCCAGTTTTGAATTGGCCTACCGCATGCAGTCGGCGGCACCCGAGGCCACAAATCTTTCACAAGAGTCGAACATCATTCACGAACTGTACGGCACGCAGGACGCGAAGTGCCAGGTCTTCGCTCGGCAGTGTCTCACGGCGAGGCGGTTGCTGGAGCGCGGCGTGCGTTTCATTCAAATCTTTGCTGGCCGCGGGGCGGGTGGGGACGGCAGCGTGGACGATGTGCCGTGGGATGGCCACAACAACATCGAAACCAACCACCGCGAGTGCGGCCTCGCCACAGACCGTCCTGCAGCGGCACTCCTGTCTGATCTTAAATCTCGCGGCATGCTGGATGACACACTGGTGATTTGGGGGGGAGAGTTTGGCCGCACGAGTGATTCCCAAGGCAGCGTCGGCCGCGATCATAATCCCAGCGGTTTTACGATTTGGATGGCTGGCGGCGGGGTCAAGGGAGGCTATCACTACGGTGCAACCGATCCCTTCGGATACAAGGCCGTGGAAAAGAAAGTGCATGTCAACGACCTCCACGCGACGCTTTTGCATTTGTTGGGGATTGACCATGAATCGCTGACCTACCGGCATAACGGCCGCAACTTTCGGCTCACCGATGTTGGCGGCAGTGTGATTCACGACATCATTGCGTAGCTCCCTTAGAGAGAACACTTGGGAACAAACACGATGCCACTGTTTCTTCGTCTTTCGATCATGGTTGTGCTCATGATCGTTTTGGGAGGACTGCCGTCCAGCCCGACCTCTGCGGTTGAATTTACAAAGCTTCGCCTCACAGACGCCTTTCATGCCGAAGGCGCTGGCCTTGGCGACATTGATCGCGATGGCCACGGAGACGCGGTCTATGGCCCCTACTGGTATGCTGGGCCCGATTATCAAACGAGGCACGAGATCTATCCACCACAGGATTTTTCTCCGGAGAACTACTCCAATAATTTCATCACGTTGATTGATGACATCAATCACGATGAGTGGCTTGACGTGATCGTCAATGTGTGGCCCGGTAAGGAAGTTGTCTGGTGGAAAAACCCTGGCAAAAACGCTGGCCCCTGGCAGCGACATCTCGCTCACCCAAACGTCGACAACGAATCCCCTCAGTTGGTTGATATTGATGGGGACGGCAAACGGGAACTCCTCTTTCACACAGGGGGCGTGCTAGGCTTTGCGGGACCAGTCGATCCTACCGGCATAGATCGCTGGCTCTTTCACCCATGCAGTGAAAACGGTAATTGGCAGCAATACCAGCACGGACTCGGTAGCGGCGATATCAATGGAGACGGAAGGATTGATCTGCTGATGATAGAGGGCTGGTGGGAGCAGCCGGAAAAATTACTGGCCACGCGGTGGAAAAAGCATGCGTTTCAATTTGGCAAGGAAGGCTGCCAGATGCATGTTTATGATGTCGACGGCGACGGTGACGGTGACGTGATCTCGAGCCTTGCTGCCCACGGCTACGGGCTATCGTGGTTTGAACACGTCCAGAAGAATGACGCGATCGACTTTGTCGAACATCCCATCTTACCAGCAGCGGCCAATGAGAGCCTTGACGGGGTGCAGTTTTCCCAGCCTCACTCACTGGAGGTCGTCGATGTGAATGGGGACGGCCTCAAAGACATTGTCACTGGCAAACGCCACTTTGCCCACGGTGCCAGGGGGGATGTCGATGCGACGGGACCGGCGGTGCTCTACTGGTTTGAACTCGGTCGTACGCCGGGCACCCCTACCGTGCGCTACACGCCACATATGATTGACGACGACTCAGGCATTGGCACTCAATTTTCCACAGGTGATCTCAACGGTGACGGCCGAATCGATATCGTGACAGGCAACAAAAAAGGTGGCTTTGTCTTCCTCAACAAACCGTGACAGCCACCGCACACGCCAGCAATCGCTACTGCCCAGTGGCTTGAATAGTCGGCCACTGTTTGAGGAATGTTTCAGCCATGATCGCGTGGCCTGTGCCATTGGGATGGATGGCATCGCCGCCGTGAGTCTCTTTGATTCTGGCCAGCATCGGCGTGCGAATGTCGACGACATACACGCCGTCCTGGCCCGCCAGCGTGAGTAACCATTGAGAATAGCGGGCGAGCACTTGGTCGTAGTAGGGATAGGCAGTGCGGTAACCAAATTTGTTTACATCTTTCTCGGCCTCTTTTTCCGCTTCGGCATTGTCATGTGCCAGAAATGCCTCCCGACCAGCAGCATCTAGGTCCACTGGCAAGGGCGGGCCTGCGGAAGCAAAGGGTGGCGGTGTGAGCAAAATCAAACGAGCGCCAGCCCCACGGACTTTCCGGATCAGGTTTTCAACGCCCTCTCGATAGGCTTTAAAACGAGCCTCGCTGAACGGATGGTAGATACCATCGTTGATGCCGTAGCAGGCGATGACCCAGTTCGGTTTTTCTTCGAGCACCTTGCCCAACCAGTTGTGCGCACAGGGCCGGCGACCGGGATGGTAGGCCTCGCTCAGGCCCGAGAGGGTTTCGCTCATGTGCCCAAAATTATGAATCTGCGGCGGATTCGTCGGGCTCTGCTTGATCAACGCATCCTTTATGATTCTCACATAGCCGCCCGCTTTGGTGATGCTGTCCCCAAGGAAAAAAATCATCTGGGGTGCGGGGGTCGGCGGGATGGCTGCTGGTTCATCGGCTCGTGAAAAGCCAGTACAAGCGAGCAAAAGTGCCATGAAGAGTGGGAAAGATTTCATCTGTGTTTCTGCTGGAGCGGGGTTGTGGTGGTTATGAAGGATCGCGGACTGCGACTCCCTTTCTCTATAAAGTGCGAGAATAGGCGGTCTCATCGAGGCTCGCAAGGTATCGCGACTCAAGATCACCGATACAAACGCCTGCGAGACCCACTTCTTGCGGCTCTTCGTCGAGATTCGTACAACTTTCACCTGTTCTTTACGACTGTCCGTTTTTCGTGACTGGGGTTTTTATGGCCACTGCCTCCGCTGCCCACGCCTCCGCATGCCTCCCTGAAGCCACCCATCTCACCGCCGTTCTCGACAAGGCTCTTCATGCCGGTCACGGCATGCTGCGGCTCTCGCCGACATGGGTGCCTCGCAGCTTTCTCCATCCCGGTAAACGATTGCGTCTGCACCCTGCCGACTACTACTCCTACGGACTCGACCGTGGCGGCATCGATGAGCGCTGGTTTGCCAGTACGACCCAAGCTGCCAACGAAGGACGAGTGCCCGACGAGGGGTTGAGTTGGTGCATCTATGAAGGCCAGAGGTTTCTGCTCCGCGATGCGGTGGCCGAAGGTGGACAAAGGCTCGTCGGCAAAGCGATCTGGGATCGCTATAAGAAATGGCCGGTCTACTCCAAATTTTTTGACAACATGGGACCGATCCCCCACCACATGCACCAGTCGTTTGAGCATGCCAAGCTGGTCGGCCAAGAGGGCAAGCCCGAGAGCTACTACTTTCCACCACAGTACAATAACTGCGACAACAACTTCCCCTACACATTCATGGGTCTCACGCCCGGCACCACTCGCGCTGATGTGAGGAAGTGTTTGGAAAATTGGAATCGCGGTGACAACGGCATTCAGGATCTATCGAGTGCCTACCGACTGAAGCGGGGCACCGGCTGGCTGATTCCTCCGGGCGTGCTTCATGCTCCCGGCTCGCTGTTGACGTATGAACCACAGTGGGGCAGCGACGTGTTTGCCATGTTTCAATCTCTCGTTGAAGGCCGCGCTGTGCCGTGGAACTTACTGGTCAAGGATATGCCTCAGCAGAATCATCACGACATAGACTTTATCATCGGCCAGCTTGACTGGGCTAAAAATGTTGACACACACTTCAAACAGAGTAATTATCTGGAGCCAATTCTGGACGAAAAGCGTTCAGAAAAAGGAGCGCATGACCGCTGGATTGTCTATGGCAATGTTGACGGCCGACAACTCTTTAGCGCGAAAGAATTATCGCTCGATCCAGGTGCAAAGATATCGATCCGCGATGCCGGTGCCAGTGGCTGGATCACCGTGCAAGGCGAGGGCCGAGTCGGCGTTCACGCTGTTGCCACTCCAACCCTAATCCGCTTTGGCGAGATGACCCACGACGAACTGTTTATTTCAGCCGAAGCGGCTGCTGCTGGCTACGAAGTAGTCAACACAGGGCCGGGCCCACTGGTTGCCCTCCGCTATTTCGGTCCTGACGTTCACGCTGATCTGCCCACCATCGGAAACAATTCCTGAATTGGAGTCCAGCCATGACGGCCCAAAACGTTCCCCATAAATCACTGCCCAAGCTTCACAACGCCATGTGGCCTGGCCTCGTCGGCAAGGGCGACGGCGAAGGCCAAGAGCCAGCGATCAGCTTGGAAAAAATGCTCGCTTTGACTGCTGCCGCACAAGTCAACGGCCAGAAGTTTGACGGCATCGACTACTTTCTCTTTTTGCCACACACCAATCCCGAGGCCAGCGATGCAGATCTAAGTGCGATCGCCGATACAATTGCCAGCCATGGCTTTGCAGTCGGATCGCTCGTAGCACCCGTCTGGCCAGGAACCGTGGGCGATTCTGCCATGGGCGACGCGGTTGCGAGGGAAAAGTTTCTCTCGGCGGTTACAATGGCCTGTCGAATTGCGAATGTCTTTGAAAAACGCGGCGTCCGCAAGTATGGTGTGATCCGCATCGACTCAGCCGAGTTTGGTGTAGCCAAGTGGCGGGAAAACCCCCGGGCCAACACTGTGAAAATCGCCGATACTTTTCGAGAAGCAGCGAAGATTGCCGCCGCGCATGGCCAGCGTCTCGCCGCCGAAGGAGAGATCTGCTGGGCGGGCATGCATTCGTGGAAAGATGTGCTCGATCTTCTGGAGGAAGTCGGCATGCCAGAAACGCTGGGTTTTCAAGCGGATCTGGCCCACACCTATCTCTACCTGCTCGGCTTCAATGCCCCAGAACATGCACTGGTACAACCGAAATACACGCCCGACGAGTTTTACGCCGCCTATAAGCAGATGACCGACAAACTCCGACCGTGGACAATCGACTTCCACGTGGCTCAAAATGATGGCGACGTGCATGGGGCCGGCGCTCACGATAAAACCGGTAAGCACTGCCCGGCCGACGATCCCAACGGAAAACTCGACATTGTGAAGTGCTCCGGCTATTGGCTGGAAGGAGCAGTTGATCGTGGCATCCAGCACATCTGCTGGGACGGCTGCATGTTCCCCAACTCGATGCTAGAAAATCCAGGCACGTGGAACACAATTCTCAAGACCATGATCGCCGTCCGCGAAGCGCATGGTTGGAATTAATATTTGTCTTTGTCCGGATTTCCTTCCCGATTCTTGTCGCTCTCATTGAAAAGGTTTCTTTACCATGGCAAAGCCTCTTCGCATCGGCATGATTGGCTACGGCTTCATGGGCCGCGCCCACTCCAATGGATACAAGCGGGTGAGTGATTTTTTTGATTTGGAATACACGCCAGTACTGCAGGCCGTGGCCGCCCGCGATCCGGCCAAAGCCAAAGAGTTTGCAGACCGCTGGGGCTACGGCCGCGTTGAGAGCGACTGGCAAAAACTTGTGGCGGCCCCCGATATCGATGCCATCGATATCTGTACGCCCAACAATCTGCATGCGGAGATCGCCATTGAAGCGGCCAAGCACGGCAAGGCTATTCTCTGCGAGAAACCACTCTCAATGGACACTTCCGAAGGAGAGAGGATGGTGGCAGCCATCGAGAAGGCCGGCGTGCCAAACATGGTGTGGTACAACTATCGGCGGATTCCGGCTGTCACATTTGCCAAGCAGATTATCGACAGCGGCCAACTGGGGCGAATTTTTCATTACCGTGCGAATTTTTTGCAGGACTGGACAATCTCGGCTGATCTGCCGCAAGGTGGCGCGGGCCTTTGGAGGCTCGATGCTAAGGCCGCTGGCAGCGGTGTGACGGGTGATCTGCTGGCTCACTGCATTGACACGGCAATCTGGCTCAACGGTTCTGTGACCGATGTCACAGCGATGACAGAAACCTTTGTCAAGGAACGCCAGCACCAACTCACGGGCCAGAGAGAGCCTGTCACAATCGACGATGCCTGCTCGTTTCTCTGTCACTTTCAAAATGGCTCACTCGGACTGTTTGAAAGCACGCGGTATGCCCGTGGCCACAAGGCGCTCTATACGTTTGAAATCAACGGCGAAAATATGAGCCTGAAGTGGGATCTACACGACCTCCACCGCCTGCAGGTTTTTGATTACAAAGACGCGGGTAACATGAGAGGCTGGAAAAGCATTCATGTGACCGACGGCGATCATCCCTACATGGACAAGTGGTGGGTGCCGGGTCTGGCCATTGGCTATGAGCACAGCTTCGTCCATCAGGTGGCGGATTTTCTCGAGGCTTACGCCAAGAAGCAACCAGCCCACCCAACGTTCCGCGATGCCTTAGAAACGCAAAGGGTTTGCGATGCAGTGCTCTTGAGCGGCAAAAGCCATCAATGGGTCAATGTGTAAGTTTTGAGGACAGGCCGCAATGCGACGAAAGCTGCAGCGGCGATGGCTTGTCACTTTAGATGCTGTGACCCCTGGAAGAGTTTCGGCCTTCGTACTTGTGTGTGGAATCGTTTGGGCGGCGTGGCCGGCGTGTTACGAAGTGGCTGGCCTTTCAATGGGACCGGGATTACTACCTGGCGATCGCGTATGCAGCGGGCTCTTTCCATGGTTTGACAGGTACGCTGTGCCGCACCGATTTGAGAAATGGATTGTGACTGCTCCCGATGGCACAACGGCCATCAAGCGAGTGGTCGGCTTGCCTCGTGAAGGGATCTCGATTCACAACGGTGATCTTGCTGTCGATGGCAC
>QWQJ01000003.1 GCA_003670865.1 Planctomycetota bacterium
GGGCGAGCGCGGTGATGCCGCAAAACAATTGGAGGAATCCGCTGATCGAAGTGAAAAGAATCAAACCGGAGCCGCCGATGATTCAATGCAGGCCGCAGCCGAGACCATAGAAAAAATTCAAAAAGCACTAAAGGCGGATCGAAAAGCAAAAGCAGAAGATTTAAAAAGACGTTTATCAAGCCTTGTTGAAACAATTAAAGGATTGGTTGCGCACGCAGAGGCGAGCAGGACTGAGATTGATTCACTACTCAACGCGAACGCTGATTTGCAGTTAAACGCTGAAAAAAACGCTGAAAGATTGGCGAGAAACACCGCCGCCACAATAGAGGAATCAAAGGGCGGAGGACGCGCAACGGAGCAGATCACAAAAATTTTGGAACGAGCAAGTGATTTAGAAAATAATGTCGTGAACGCACTGCGATCGACACCCATTCAAATTGATCCAGCAAAAGACGCATCGTCGCGTGGCCTTGAACTATTAAAACAAGCGTTGTCCAAAGCGGAAGAAGTAAAAGAAAAGCAGCAAGAGGAAGAATCAGAGAAGGAACGCGAAGATTTAGCCAAAAAATACGGTGATTTTGCAAAGCTTCAAATAGCCTTACGGCAAGAGGTTGCGGCGCTAATACCCCCCGACCAAAAAGAATTAGATAGGCGGTCGGCGGTTGCTTCCAGAGAGCTTGCGCAACGACAAAAAACACTTCGTGAAAAAGTATCCAATATTCCAAATGAATCAGAAA
The DNA here is from genome assembly GCA_003670865.1 of Planctomycetota bacterium. GTDB lineage: Bacteria > Planctomycetota > Planctomycetia > Pirellulales > UBA1268 > BAIKAL-G1-2R. The sequence continues at coordinate 738 of QWQJ01000003.1, forward strand.
TCTTAAAAGACACGCCTGTATTTATGCGAACCCATGAATTTATTGATCAGTGGATGGCTACGGCGCAAGAACAACTTGCTCAAACTCAACCAACCCCAGAAACAATACTAGAACTTGATTTTTCGGCGGAGGCACTAACGGCGCTTGCTACAGCGTTAATGGATCCAGAACAAAAAGAAGATCCATTTGCCCAAGATAATCCAGGGGGTGGCGAAGGCGAAGGAGGTGGCGGTGGCGGCCCTGGCGAGCAGAAGAAAAAAATACCACCACTTTCCGAATTACGTCTTGTTCGAGAGTTGCAAGCACAGATTAATAGACGCACAAAAACCATAGAGGATGCTGGGGTAAATTCCCCCGGCTCCGAGAAGGCCATTCGCGATCTTTCTCAACTACAAGACAACGTTCGCGCCCTTGGCGAAGAGTGGGTGGAGAAAATGAAGAAGGTTTCTGGTGAATCCCCCACCAACCAAACAGACTCTAAAGATAAACAAACACCAACGCCAGGTTTCAATTTTTCAATTAAACATAATTTTAATCAACACCATAAAAAAATACTCAATCAAGACAACAGCCCAATCACAAACCAAACGCAGCCCCCAACAAACCAGCCACAAACGCAACCCAATCAACCAGCTGCAGAACCACCCAAAACACTTGATGAATTGCTGGGCATAGTTGGAAGTGGCGGAGAAAAAGCAGCACAAGCACAACGAAATGAAAAACTAGAGCGCGGTCTTCTTGAAAAATCACTTAATGATTTGGCAGACGCCGCAATGCAGGACATGAAACTTGCGCAACAACTTGTTTCTCAAGACCGCGATTTAGGAATGGGAACACAGCGTGTTCAGGCCCAAGCCCTTTCTCGACTTGATGCGTTAATTGAAGCGGCTGTGAAGTTTGAAAAATCATCATCTAAAAAATCTTCAAAAAGCAAGCCGCAGAAAAAAAATTCAAGCTCACAGTCTGGATCACAAAAAAAACAGGATGGTGAAATAAAAAATGAAGGTGATGAATCTAAAAATGAGGGCGAAAAAAAATCCACCAAAAACGGAGACACCACACAAAACAAGGATGGCACACAAAACCAAGGGCAGCAATCTGGCGACAAGGTGAATCCACCTGGATTTGAAGATGCGCAACTACAATCCGATGTGGAAATGGATGAGGGACGATCGGAGTGGGGTCATCTTCCGCTTCGTATTCGTGAAATCATGTCACAGGGTCGGCGGGATCGAATTAGCGCCCTCTATCAAAGAGCCACCGAGGCCTATTATCGACGCATGGCGGAGGACCGTTCACCATGACACACAAGAACACAACACTGCATAGATTAATATTTGCATTAACAACCACTCTTTTTTTCTCAATAGGAACACTTGCCACTGAAAGTTTTCAGGAACCGCAACAAGATGCACAAGTAGCGATTGTAGAAAAATCCACACCCACCCCACCACCAACCGCGGTGGCGCCAATTGATTTAGACAATCAGAGACCGCCCGAGGTAGGGGCAAGCGCACAAAACATTCCAACCGATTCAGAAATGACGCCCGAGATGGAAGAATCCATTCAACGCGGCCTGAGATTTCTTGCGTCACTTCAAAATGATGACGGCTCATTTGGTCGGGGTCAGTTCTCCCACCACGCTGGAATTACCGCGCTTTGTGGTTTAGCGTTTATGGCCGACGGACACCTACCCAGTCGTGGAGCGTATGGCGACAACGTTCGAAGGGCACTGGAATTTGTTTTAAGTAGCGCCACAGAAACCGGATTGCTTGCCGCCGAAAACAGCCACGGTCCAATGTATGGACATGGATTTGCGACACTATTTCTTGGCGAAATATATGGAATGAATGGCGAGGATGCACGTGTTCGCGACACCCTTACGCGTGCAATTGATCTAATTATTAACAGCCAAAATCAAGAAGGCGGTTGGCGATACAACCCAGTTCCATATGACGCAGATATCAGCGTCACAATTTGTGAAGTAATGGCTTTGCGAAGCGCCCGCAACGCTGGCATTAAGGTTCCCAAAGAGACAATTGAACGGGCAATTGCCTATGTTCGTTCGTGCCAAAATAGCGATGGTGGGTTTCGTTATATGTCAACAACTGGAACAAGCGCGTGGCCACGAACAGCTGCCGGAGTTGCCAGCTTGTACTACGCCGGCGTGTACTCCGACAACTCAATTGATCGAGGATTGAATTATTTAATAGATGCCGCCAACCCAGACAGTGGAAACACTGGCGCAGAGGCGCATTATTTTTATGGGCACTATTATGCCGTGCAGGCAATGTATCTCGCTGGCGGAAAGCGTTGGGCACAGTGGTGGCCAAACATTCGAGATGAAATGATTTCCAAACAAGCCGTCAACGGAGGTTGGATGGATTACCAAGCCGGTCAGGCTTACAGCACATCCATGGCGTTAATTGTGTTGCAAATGCCAAAACGCTACCTTCCAATTTTTCAAAAGTGATACACGGATATCAAAAAATATATTCCGGTTTTTTAACAACGGTTTTTACGGCTGGCGTGTTTGCAAACGACTCAATAGTTTTCAAGCCAGTCGTGGGCGGAACGGAAAAACAAGAAACACTTCCATCATTATCAACTAGCGAACGGTGGTCTAATTGGTGTGGTGTAAGAGTTGAGCATCCAACAAGGGTCGATCCCACAAAAAGTTCGATTAAAAGTTACTACACCATTACCGACGGGCAGCGATTTGCTGGCGTGTTTGAGCTGGATAACGCAAAACTTTCGTGGCGTAACAACACCCTGCAATCCGTGGTTGTTGATCTTGAACAAACACAATCAATTGGTCCGCTTCATATTGGCATGTTGGACACAATACAAAAAGACAGTGTTTTGTTGGTAAATAGCGATCAATTGGATGGCTTTATCGAGTCCATAGATACAACTACCGGGGTCGCGCTTCAAACCACCACGCCAGGAACAATCGCCAACGAGCAGCCACAAAAACAACTGACCAATATTCCAATTCATCGAATTGTTGAAATTCGTTTGGCCACAAAAGTAAAGCAACCAACTGGTTGGAGATTTTGGTTGACGGATGGAAGCGTGATTGATGTTGACTCTTGGAGCAACGATATAAATAAATGTAATTTGATCAACCCCCACCTAGTTCCAGAAATACAAGGCGTAAAAGTTTTTTGGAGTGACGTTTTATCAATTGCGCCAAACTCTAAAACCATTACGGCACTTGCTAATTGTCCATGGAGAACAACGGGTAATCCAGCACTACCCAGCCCAAGGCTTTCACCACCAACAATTCAACCCATGGTCCAGCCCGCGGCGTTTGACGCAATAACACTTAGCGTACATGGACCGGGGGTATTTGAATTTAGTACACCACAAACAAAAAGCACGTTTTCGGCATCGCTTAGTCTTCCAGGACAACTAAAAAACGTTATTGATTGCCAAATAACAATTGAGTGCGCCGGGAAGGTTCTTTGGCAAAAAAAAGTGACTTCTGAATTTCAAACCACCCCAATTCAAATTCCAGTTGATGGAAATGAAATTATTTTTCGCCTAGACGAATCAAAACATGGCGCGCTTGGCTGCGCAATTCTCATTACTGACGCTATATTTATTTCTGATTTATGTGGGACACCACCTCAACCCATTCAGCACCCGCCCAGTGCTCCAATAAAATCCGATTTGTGAGCTGGTTTTTAGATTTGCTTTCAAACCAAGTCACCCGCAGGGCGCCATCGCGGCAAGTCACCCCTCGAATTATATTTTCGACAACCGGACCAATTTTATCAAAATGAAAGCGTTGAAATCCAGTGCTTTGAATTACTTTGTCGGGGTTGACTCTTTGTATAAGCTCTCCGACACCATCTGACCACGCGCCATGGTGAGGCAACTCCATAACCATCGAGGGTCGAAATAACGGAGATGCAAGAATGTTTGCAATTGCTTCGGTTTGAGCATCACCACAAAGCGTTAACCAAGCAATATTGTCGGATTGGGCAGTGTCACCAATCGGAGTTTCCGGTTCAATTTGAAAGACCAAGCTTCCATCATTTACAATTCGACTTTGATATCCCACCCTGGGATGCAACACCGACCACACAAACCCGTCAATTAAAATTGTATTTCCGGCTGTCAAAGCCACCACGTTTACATGGTGGTCTTGTAGAAACTGTAATAAAAATCCAGGCGCGTATTGAACTGAATTTATTTTTAAGAACGCCTCTGTTGCATACACGTGTTCAATTTGAAACTCATTCACAATTTCTGGAATTGCGGAAAAGTGGTCAAGGTGTGGGTGCGAGATAAATACGGCATTCAATTTCTTGCAGCCTATGGCTTTCAATGCGGGGACAATAAGTTTAGAACCACCATTTCGTCTTGAAATAGTTCCGGCATCAAACAATACGCATGAGTTTGGTGTTTCAACAACATGGGCACTTCCATCCCCAACAGAAATGGTTGTCATTCGCAGTTTCCAATCCGTCCGCGAAACAACTTCTAAAGTTGACGGATAGAAGAGCGCGCTAAAAAAAATAAATACAAACAATAGAAACGCGGCGCAACGAATAAAAAACGCGTTTGACAACCAACATGCATAAAGAGCGCCTAATTCGATAACCGCCCACCACCATGGAATTGCGCCACCAACGATATTTGCGGCCGGAAGTTGACCAACACCATCAGCCAACCAAAGAAATAGCGTGGCGAACAACGTTAGTGGTAAACCTAAAATAAATCCAACCAATGGTATTGAGCCAATCAAGCAAGACAGAGAAGCTAATACAGTAATAATTGCAGCAAGTGGCGCTAGAACAGTGCTAGCCAACGCCGCCCAAATAGAAACGCTTCCAAAATGTGATTCTGTAATGGGCGTCGACATTAACCACGCCGCAATACTTGCCGAAAAAGCAGTTACAAACAGTCGTAAAAAGTAGGAAGGAATAATTTTTGGAAGCCACGGCAAGGCCTTCCAGGGCCAAGATAAAAAATTTTGA
>QWQJ01000086.1 GCA_003670865.1 Planctomycetota bacterium
CAGCACGCTGACATCGCCGTACTTAGCGCGGTGTGCTGCAAAATCCTGAAAAACGCGAGGATACAGGATTTTGCAGCACGCTGACATCGCCGTACTTAGCGCGGTGTGCTGCAAAATCCTGAAAAACGCGAGGATACAGGAGCCACGAAAGCACCTCCCTGGACGACGCTTTGCCGCCGACAATCGTGCCGACTTGTTGGGCGGCGGCCTCAAAATCTGCCGGCGGCAGCGACTCGCCCGGACGCCCTGTCACCAAGTCGCCCTTGCGGACAACGCGGGCAACAACCTCCGGCGGAAACCCCCCGGGTGGCTGACCCATGCGGCCCGCCAGCAAATCGACGACCGATTCCGGAAAAGCCATCTCTCGCGAATCAGAGATTAACTCTGCAGCCTGCATGCCATTGGTGACCAACAGCAGGGCCAAATCCCCAACGGCCTTGCTCGTCGGTGTCACCTTCACGATGTCGCCTAGGAGTTGGTTGACATCCGCATAAGCGTGGCAGACATCCTCCCAGCGATCTGCCAGGCCCAGCGCCCGCGCCTGCTCCAAGAGATTGGTGAATTGTCCGCCCGGCATCTCGTGGAGATAGAGGTCGGCATCGGGCGCCTTCATGCCGCACTCAAATGCGGTGTAATGTTCGCGAACAGCGGCCCAGTAGTGGGCCAAATGTCGCAGAGGCTCTGGATCCAGTTGCGTGTCGAGCGGTGTGTTGCGGGTTGCCTCGACGATCGCATTTAAATTTGGCTGGCTGGTGAGGCCGGAGAACGGGGCAAACGCAGCGTCAACAATGCTCGCTCCCGCCCCTGCTGCTGCCAGCGCGCTTGCCAGTGACGCAGCGGACGTGTCGTGGGTGTGAAAGTGGATCGGAATTCCCACCGCTTCGTGCAAGGCTTTGACGAGCTTGGCAGCGGCGAAAGGCTTGCAGAGGCCGGCCATGTCTTTAACGGCCAGCATCTGCACACCCAGCTTTTCAAGTTGTTTGGCCAGATCGACGTAGTAGCTCAGCGAATACTTCGTGCGTTTTGGATCGAGTACGTCGCCCGTGTAGCAGATTGCCGCCTGGCAAATAGCCCCGCTTTGAAGCACCGCGTCGATTGCCACTTTCATATTGGGCACCCAGTTGAGCGGATCAAAGACGCGAAACAGATCGATCCCGCTGGCAGCCGACTCTTTCACAAACGCTTGAACAACATTGTCGGGATAATTGGTGTAGCCAACGGCATTACTCGCTCGAAGCAGCATCTGAAAGAGCACATGTGGCACTCGCTGCCGCAATTGAATCAGGCGATCCCAGGGGCATTCCTTCAGAAAACGCATCGATGTGTCAAATGTAGCGCCGCCCCACATCTCCAGTGAAAAGAGCCCCGGAGCCAGTTGGGCGTAAGCCTCAGCGACGGCCAGCATGTCAAACGATCGCATGCGTGTGGCCAACAGCGATTGATGGGCATCGCGCATGGTTGTGTCGGTGATGAAGAGATGCTTCTGCTGGCGAACCCACTGGGCAAACTTCGTAGCCCCCATTTCATGGAGCTTTGTCCGCGTGCCGGTAGGAGGTGTGGCGGCCGTGTCAAATACTGGCATGGGGGCTTTGATGCGCCGCACGGCAGCGGGCCGACCCTTGACGAGTGGATTGCCGTTGACGATCACATCGGCCAGATACTCAAGCAGCCGAGTGGCTCGATCACGACGCACCGGAAAGTCAAACAGCGACGGAGTCTCATCGATGAATCGCGTTGTGCACTTGCCAGCCAAGAACTCGGGGTGTGTGACGAGATTGATGAGAAACGGAATGTTGGTCTTCACACCCCGCACACGAAACTCCTGCAAGCAGCGTTCGATGTGACCGGCGGCCTCTTCGAGGTTGAGGCCCCTGGCGCTCACCTTTACCAGCAGCGAGTCGAAGTAAGGCGTGACAACGGCACCTGAAAACGCAGTGCCCGCGTCGAGACGAATCCCCATGCCGCTGGCCGAACGGTAGGCAGTGATCCGGCCGTAATCAGGAAGGAACCGATTTTCTGGGTCTTCTGTAGTGACGCGGCATTGGAGGGCCGTGCCCATCGACTTGATATCGGATTGCTCCCCAAGGTGAATCTCGGGGTCACTCAGACGGTAGCCCTCAGCCACTCGTAACTGCCGCCGCACGATGTCGACGCCGGTGATTTCTTCGGTGACGGTGTGCTCGACCTGAATCCGGGGGTTGACTTCGATAAAGTAAAATCGCGAGGTGTCGACATCGACTAAAAACTCAACGGTGCCAGCATTTTCGTAGCGGGCCGTGCGTCCGATCGCAAGCGCCGCAGCGCAAATGGCCTCTCGCATCTGGGGGTCAAGGTTGGGGGCAGGGGCAACCTCCACGACCTTCTGATGCCGCCGCTGCACGGAGCAATCGCGTTCAAAGAGATGGATCAAATTGCCATGCATGTCACCCAGCAGTTGCACCTCGATGTGACGGGCTCGCTGGATAAACTTCTCCACAAAAACACTGGCGCTGCCAAACGCGGTCTGGCTTTCACGCTGTGCACTTTCAAGAGCCACGGCCAACTCATCTTCACCGTGCACCACCCGCATGCCTCGGCCACCGCCGCCGTGAGCCGCCTTGAGCATCACGGGCCAGCCGAGTTCTTTGGCAATTCGCAGGCAGTCCGCCACACTCGTAACGGGCTTGGAACTTCCAGCGAGGATCGGCACGCCTGCCTTGCGGGCGAGTTCGCGGGCCTCAGTTTTGTCGCCTAGCGTTCTTAGGAGTTCAACGCGGGGGCCGACAAACGTAATGTTGGCCGCTGCGCATGCGGCAGCAAACTCAGGATTTTCCGAGAGAAATCCGTAACCGGGATGGATCGCATCAACTCCGTGAGCAACGGCCAACGCGACAATGTGATCGATGTCGAGGTAGGAGCGAATCGGTTCGCCGGGTCGTCCCACCAGATAGGCCTCATCAGCCTTGAAGCGATGCAGCGCGAAGCGATCTTCGTGAGCGTAGATCGCTACTGTGCGAATGCCAAGTTCATGCGCTGAGCGAAAAACACGAATCGCGATCTCACTGCGATTGGCCACGAGCAGTTTATGAATCGGCCGCATTGAGAGTGAGTCCTTCTGATGGGAGCGTGAAGCTTGAGAGGAGTATGTGTGGCGAGAGAGAGCCAGAATGAAAAGGAACGTATGACCAGAAAACCGCGACAATCGTAACGGTTCTGCTTGCCCAGAATAGAGGTTTTCATTGCCTAGCGGGAAGAGAGGCTGGCTTTTTCGTCAGCGTAGCTGGGGCGAAGGTATTCAGGCAGAACCAAACTGGGATCGTCAGATTCTCCGGCTGCTGCCCGCTGGATCGCCAAAGCCCCTACCTCACTTGCCAAAGGCGTCCATGCCGTACTCGGAGAGAGTACTAAGTCGGGGCGGTTGACGAGCTGCTCAGTGAGCAGCGTCAGAGCGGGGCCAGAAATGCAGGTGCCCGGAGCCAGCGAGGCTAGCCAATCGGCGGCCAGAAAAAGTTGAGCCGGGCCGACTTGCCATCCCAAAAGTGTGTCGGAGAAAAAAACGGCTGTGGCTGCAAAGACTTCCCCCCGACCGGCGTCATAAGCGATGGCGATCGGGGGTGCGGTGCCGTTGGAGAGAGCTGACGGTTGGATGTGCACTGCGGTTTGCCGAGCGATCACCTCAAAGGCCGAGATGCCCAGCAGCTTAGCTCCACTGGCCCATGCGATTGCTTTGGCTGTTGTCACGCCAACCCTAAGGCTCGTAAACGAACCCGGCCCCCGCACAACAGCAACTAAGTCGACGGCGGCCGGCGACCAGCCGAGCTCCCCTGCCACATCTCGCAAAGCCGTCGCAAGACGGCGACCATGTTCCCCTGCCACAGGAAATATCCGTTGGGCCAAGCGGCCGTTCCAAAGGGCAGCGACAGAACCGGCAGAGAGGCTAGAATCGATGGCGAGTGTCTTCATGGTCGCGGCAGAAAGCAAAAGACAATGGCCTGCTTGACCGTGGTTTGGGCCGTTCGTACGCTGCTAAGGGAATGATTTTTTGCTAGGATTTATAAAACGCCGCTCGATTCTAAAGGACCCCCAAAGCATGCCATAACATTGAGGCATGCAGCAACCCGCTAACAGCGAAAAATAGTTCGCGGTAGGAGAATCCAAACCGCAGTTCATTTCAATCAAGAGGATGCAACACGAGTGAAGCGGGCCATTATCAGCGATGTCCACGGCAATCTGGAAGCGCTTCAAGCGGTGCTCGAGGATATCGACAAGCAGAATGTCGATTCCCTGTATTGTCTGGGCGACACCGTGGGCTACGGTCCCAACCCCTGCGAGTGTGTGAAAATCGTACGCGACCGCTGCAGCATGGTTTTGCTAGGCAATCACGATCAAGGCGCTCTTTTTGATCCGGACGGTTTTAATGTCGGAGCGGAAAAAGCCATTCGCTGGACTCGCAGCCAACTGGAGCAGCACGACCGCATGTCGAAGCATTCGGCCAACATGCTGGCCGATTTCCTCGGCGAACTGCCCCGCACGCACGCCGATGGTGATGCGATGTTTGTCCACGGCTCTGCTCGCAGGCCCCTCGACGAATACGTCTTTCCGGAAGACATTTATAATCCGCTAAAGATGGAGCACGTTTTTGAGCTCATCGGTCGTTACTGCTTTCAAGGACACACGCACATTCCCGGCATCTTCACGCCTTCGCCAGAATTTCTTTCGCCCAATGTGCCGCAGGGAAGCGACGAGTGCCACGCCGCACTGCCACCTTCAACCAAGGCAATGATCAATGTGGGCTCGGTGGGTCAACCTCGGGACGGCGATCCACGGGCCTGCTATGTCATTCTGGAAGATGATCAAACCGTGCGTTTTCGCCGGATTGAATATCCATTGGAAGTCACCCGCCGCAAGATTCATCAAATTTCTGATCTCGATAATTTCCTCGGCGACAGGCTTGTTCAGGGCCGCTAGCAGTCCTCCTTCGAGAGCCTCTTTCTCAGCATGAGCATCGCACAGACAAAACCACAAAACTTTTAAAAACAACTAGAATCATTCGTCACAGCTAGAATCATTCGTCACAACAGGAGTTACAAACTTTTCGTGGAACGCCGCTACGCCCTCTTTATCGCTTCGTCGCTTGCTATTGTGCTGGCCAGTCAACTGCTGCAGGTGTATTTCTTTCCCAAGCCACCTGTTGAAGAGCGGATAGCTGATCTGGCTGGCGAACCGGCAGCAGCCGATGCCGGTGATCAAGCGGCCAATCAGGTGAAAGAGCAACCAGAGGCAGATGCAATCGGCTCTCGCGAAGGCGGCGCCTTGAACGGCAGTCTTCAAGCAGGCGATGCCGATCGGGTGGTCGACGCGGCTGAGGGTGAAGAGGCCGACGTAAAGGCAGCCCCTCGTCGGCGGCTATCGCTGGGTTCTCTTGACTCAGACTCACCCTCCCAGATGCTCGTCACACTCACGAGCCGGGGCGCTGCGGTTGAACGGATTGAGTTAGCGGGCGGAAGATTTTTTGATCAAGACGATCGCTCGGGCTATCTGGGGCACTTGGCGTTTGAGGCGACTGACCAAGGATGTCGCATCGGCGTCGTGGGTGCGGGAACTCCCGCAGCGCAAGCGGAATTGAGTCCGGGAGATATTGTTGTTGGGATCGGTGAGGTAGCGGCTCTGGAATTAGAC